>JANPEN010000103.1:0-31443 GCA_031422955.1 Acidimicrobiia bacterium | reverse complement strand
CGAGGCCTTGCGCAGGTCCTGGGTGCCCAGGTTGGAGGTCATGATCAACACGGTGTTACGGAAGTCCACCGAGCGGCCCTGACTGTCGGTCAAGCGACCTTCTTCCAGGATCTGCAGCAGGGTGTTGAACACATCGGGATGGGCTTTTTCGATCTCGTCGAATAGCACCACCGAGAACGGCTTCCGCCGCACGGCCTCAGTGAGCTGCCCACCTTCTTCGTAACCGACGTAGCCCGGGGGCGAACCCACCAGACGACTGACGGTGTGCTTCTCCATGTACTCGGACATGTCGAGCGCGATGAGGGCCTGCTCATCGCCGAAGAGGAACTCCGCTAGGGCCTTGGACAACTCGGTCTTGCCGACCCCGGAGGGGCCCAGGAAAATGAAGGACCCGGACGGTCGTTTGGGATCCTTGAGTCCGGCCCGGGTGCGGCGAATGGCCTGAGAGACCGACTTCACGGCATCGAACTGGCCGATGATGCGATGGTGGAGCTCGTCCTCCATGCGCAAGAGCTTGGCTGTCTCTTCCTCGGTGAGCTTGTAAACGGGGATGCCGGTCCAGATGGACAGCACCTCCGCGATGGCTTCCTCGTCGACCTCGTCGAAGAGGTCAATGCCCTTTGCCTTGATCTCCGCCTCCATCCCTTCCTTGCGGGAGAGGAGCTCTTTTTCTTGATCGCGCAGCTGGCTGGCTTCCTCGAAGCGCTGGGCCTCGACGGCTTCCTTCTTGCGTCGCACGACCTCGGCGATGTCATTCTCGAGGGACTTGTAGTCCGGCGGGGTCTGCATTCGCTTGATGCGCAGGCGCGACCCGGCCTCGTCGATGAGATCGATGGCCTTATCAGGCAGGTGCCGATCGGAGATATAGCGGTCGGCAAGGTTGGCCGCAGCTACCAGGGCCTGGTCGGTAATGGTGACCCGATGGTGGGTCTCGTAGCGGTCGCGCAGGCCCTTGAGGATCTCGATGGTGTGAGCCACCGAGGGCTCCTCCACCTTGATGGGCTGGAAACGACGCTCAAGGGCGGCATCTTTTTCCAGGTGCTTGCGATACTCGTCGAGGGTCGTGGCACCGATCGTTTGCAGCTCGCCACGGGCCAACATGGGCTTGAGGATGGAAGCGGCATCGATCGCCCCTTCCGCCGCGCCCGCCCCGACCAGGGTGTGCAACTCGTCGATGAACAAAATGATGTCGCCCCGGGTCTTGATCTCTTTGAGCACCTTCTTGAGCCGCTCTTCGAAATCTCCCCGGTAGCGCGAACCGGCTACCAAAGCGCCCAGATCGAGGGTGTAGAGCTGCTTGTTGAGCAGCGTTTCGGGCACTGCGTTCTTGGCGATGGCCTGGGCCAAGCCCTCAACAATGGCGGTCTTGCCCACCCCCGGTTCCCCGATGAGTACCGGGTTGTTCTTGGTCCGCCGGCTCAGCACCTGCATGACCCGTTCGGTCTCGCGCTCTCGCCCGATGACCGGATCCAACCCATTGTCACGAGCCAATTGGGTCAGGTTGCGCCCGAACTGATCGAGCACCAGCGAGCCTGACGGCTGCTGCTCGGTGCTGGAGGAACCGGTTGGCCCACCCGTCTTCTCTGGTTGGCCGGGACCGGAATAACCCGAGAGAAGCTGTATGACCTGCTGGCGTACCCGGGACAGGTCCGCACCCAGCTTGACCAGCACTTGGGCTGCCACACCCTCACCCTCACGAATGAGACCGAGCAAGATGTGCTCGGTGCCGATGTAGTTGTGACCGAGCTGCAGTGCCTCACGCAGGGACAGCTCGAGCACTTTTTTGGCGCGCGGGGTGAAGGGGATGTGGCCAGAGGGGGAGGACCCACCCTGACCAATGATCTCCTCTACCTGATGACGCACTGCTTCGAGGGAGATACCGAGGGATTCGAGGGCCTTGGCTGCCACCCCCTCGCCCTCGTGAATGAGGCCCAGCAAGATGTGCTCGGTGCCGATGTAGTTGTGGTTCAGCAGCCGCGCCTCCTCCTGCGCTAGGACGACAACTCGACGTGCTCTGTCGGTGAACCGTTCGAACAAGGTCCTGCCTCCCGCGAGGGGGTGGTTGGGGTGAGCCGAAGTCTACCCTTGCGTTCGGCTTCCGCACGATCGACTTCGGGAGGACCCGGCTGTAGTGCTAACAACCGCACCGGATCCCTTTTTCATCCCGACGTTGGTTCGGGCCTCACCAAAGCTCACCAACACGTGTCTCGTCGGTTCTTCACCGGCCGCCCGGTCGAACTACCTTGGGGGCCGTGGCCGACCGCCCGGGTGCCCAGAACCCTCTCCTCAAGCTGCACACCATGACGGCAGATCTGGCTCGCGTTGACGATGAGTTGCGTAAGTCCGTCGAAACCGATGACGACCTGCTGACCGAGATCGCCGGGCACCTCATCAAGGCCGGTGGTAAGCGCCTCCGTCCGGGGTTCGCCATCGCTAGCGCGGCGGCAGGTGCCTCCGAGACGGGTCCTGCTCCCCACGAGGTGGTCCTGGGCGGGGTTTCCGTGGAGCTGGTCCATCTTGGCTCGCTGTACCACGACGACGTCATGGACGAAGCGGCCACCCGGCGCACGGTGGATTCCGTCAACGCCCGCTGGGGCAACCTGAAAGCCATCTTGGGGGGCGATTTTCTTTTGGCCAAGGCCTCCGAGATCGCCGCGGGCCTCGGGACCGAGGTGGCCGGGCTACTCGCCGCCACCATCGCCAAGCTGTGCGAAGGCCAGGTTCGGGAGCTGCGCGACGTCTTCAACGTGGGCCGCAACGAGGACAACTACTTCAGCGCCATCGCCGGCAAGACCGCCGCCCTGTTCGCCGCCGCCACCCGCATTGGGGGCATCGTCGGCGGGCTGAGCCGGGCCGATATCGACCGGTTGACCCTGTTCGGTACCGAGTACGGCATGGCCTTCCAGATCGTGGACGACATTCTCGACGTGGTCGCCTCGGAAGAGGATCTGGGCAAGCCATCTGGCAACGACCTAATGCAGGGCGTGTATACGTTGCCCGTGATCCGAAGCCTGGCCGGGCCCGATCGGGGTCGGCTGTTGTCGTTACTGGGCCAGCCGCTTAGCAAGGAAGCGGTGGAAGCACCCCGGGCCGTTATCGCCAACAACGGTTCCATCCCTACCTCGATGACTACCGCCCGGTCCTACATCAACCGGGCCCTTGACGCCATCGCTCCCCTTGCCGACAACGACGGCACCGTTGCCCTACGGGGAGCCGCTCACCACCTGCTCGATTCCCTGCCCGCTACCGGCTGATCCACAAAGATGGGGCTGACCAGCGCCGGGTCCATTAGCGGCGAGGGGCCGGGCCTTGGCAGATTGGGCAGTAGGTGGTCGAGCGACCATCCCACACCTGGCGGCGCAGCACCGCCTGGCAGCGCAGGCACGCCTGGCCCGAGCGCCCATAACAGGCCAGCTGATGTTGGTTGAGACCGCGGCTGCCGTCGACCCCCTGATAGTCACGAAGCGTGGTCCCCCCTGCGGCTAGGCCCTGTTCAATGGAGGCGATGATGCCGGCATGAAGGCGATCAGCCTGGGCGCGAGTCAGACTTCGCCGGGCGGGATGCACCTCGGCCAGCCAAAACGCCTCGTCGGCGTAGATGTTGCCCACACCCGCCACCGGCCGTTGGCTGAGCACCTGGGTCTTGAGCCGCTGGTTCGTGGCTCGTAGGGTGTCCCAGAGCCCCGCCGCGCTGAAGGACGGGTCCTGGGGTTCGGGGCCCAGTTGGTGCAGGGTCGGGAGCGAGGCGTAGGCCCCTCGGGGCACCACAGCCACCCGCCCGAACCGACGGATGTCGTTGAACACCAGGGTACGATCGTCATCCAGCCGCCACCAAGCCCTGGTGTAGGGACCAGGTTCGAACTGGGCCGCGGCTGCCGGGTCGGTGAGGGAGAATGAGCCGGTCATGCCCAGGTGCACGACAAGCTCGAGATCGTTGTGAAGGCCGATGAGCAGGTACTTTCCCCGGCGATCGACCCTGGTGATGCGGGCGCCAATGGCCTGGGTGGCGTTGCGGAACTTCTCCGACGGGTGCCCGTCGCCACCGACCACGGTGGCACCCGGTAGCCGAGCCGCGAGCTGCCGCCGGATGGTCTCGACTTCAGGAAGCTCCGGCACCGCAGCCCTGAGCAGACACCAGTAGGGGGCCAGGCTCAGGCCGTGGCCGCGTTGGTCCGCAGCTCGTGGGCCAGAGAAACCAGCTGCCGGGCGAGGGGGCCGAGCTGGCGTTGGGTGAGTTGTTCCATCATGGAGATGGCCCGGGGACCCTCCGGCACCATGTTGGTCCACAGGAGGTAGCCGGCCATCAGCCCGGTGAGCCCGTCCCCCAGCTCAGAGCCGTGCACCACCAGCTTTTCGCCTCCCCGCAGCAGGTCGCGCAGCTCGGGGTAGAAGCTGGCCACGCTGGCCCTGGGGCTGTCGAGCGGGTTGAAGGGCCGATGCAACCAAGCAACACCCAGCTCGTCGTAGTTGTGGAGGTTGTGGGGCGAAGTCAGTAGTGAAACCACCCGGGAGAAGCCCTGCTCCCGAATCCAGATGATCTCCTCCTGCCGGCGAACCCGACGATGGTTGGTGCCGTAGCCACCGGGTCGCTCACAGACCGCGAGCTTGTCCTTGATGATCCAGCAGAAATTACGGGGGGTGATCCCCTGAGCCCATTTGCCCTTCGGCGCCACGCCGCCACGGTAGCCGGGATGAGCCGAGGGCCTCTGGCACCGACGCCAGGTTTCTTGTCACTCCAACACGAGGCGGCCGCCTCTGCGGCTGACGCGCCGCCCGCCTCCGATCTCGGTGGCCCGAGCCTGGCCTCTGGCCACCGCCAGCACCCTGGCGACAGTGGCGGCATCGGGCGGGTGCAACTCGGCATCGCTGTGTTGACGCAACCAGCTGCGCAGCGCCTGGGCGGCCACCGCCGGTGGCGCCCCCACCAGGTCGGCCACCCTGCAGGCGTCCAGCTCTCTGGCTAGGGCGTCGACCAGTTGGTCAAGCTCATCGAGATGGCCTCCCAGCCGGGTTAACAGGGGCACCACGTCTCGCTCGGCGATGGCCGCCAGAAGGGGGAGCAGCTCGTTTCGCACCCGGTTGCGTCGAAAGCGAGGATCGCGATTGGACGGATCCTGCAAGGCCTCCAATCCCAGTTGGGCGCACAAGGCCACCGTTTCACCCCGGCGCAGGGCCAACAGCGGCCGGCGGGGAGAGGGGCCCAGCGCGGCCAGGCCGGCCGCCCCGCTACCCCGCAGCAGGTTCAACAGCATGGTTTCGGCCCGGTCATCTGCGGTGTGGCCGGTCATGACGCCGATGGGCAGGACCCCGAAGCGGGCCCGGCGAGCCCTGGCCTCAAGGTTGGGGCCCGGTTCCACCGCCACCCGGTGGGACACGAAGGCGGCCCCGAAGCGGTCACAGGCGGCCTTAACCGCCCCGGCCTCGCGGGCCGAGCCCGGCCGCAGCCCGTGGTCGACGTGCATGGCTGTTACCCGGCAGCCCGATGCACAGGCCAAGACCAAGAGGGATAGGGAATCGGCCCCTCCGGAAACCGCGCAGAACACCGCGGTCTGGGGGGCCGGAAAACTGCAACGGGCCAGCAGCTCCTCCACCAACGGGGTCGGGGTCGAGCCCACTGGCTCAGGCGTGGCGTTCGAGTTGGTCAACCCGCTCGACCCACTGGCGAGGAGCGCGGATCTCGGGCAGAGTAGGCAGCCACTGCGGCCCCCGCCACACCGTGTCAAAGAGGGCGCGGCCACCGTGGGCTTCCACGGCCTGGATGAAGTGCTCGCCCTCGGCGTACTGGTTCATCTTCGCCTCCAGACCGACCAGACGGTTGAACAGCCGCGACAGCCCTCCTGCTGCTTCCCTGCGGGACTTGAGGACCTTCTCGAAACGCCAGGCGCTGGGCACCCTGGCGGCACCAGCCCGGTTCATGACCACCTCGCCGTGGCCCTCCAGCAGCGACATCAAGCCAGCTAGCCGATCGAGCACCTGGCGCTGTTCGGGAGTGGCCAATACCGCTGCCAATCCACCCCGATCGAGGGGCCGGCCTCCGTTGCCAAGTTCCGCCGCGCTGCGCTTCACGGCGTTGAGGAGGTGGCCAGGATCCGGGTTGATAGATCCGAGCAGTAGATGCACCTGGCCGATGAAATACTCTCGCAGCCAGCTCACGCCCGTGAACTGGGCCCGGTGAGTGCATTCGTGCAACGCCACCCAAAGCCGGAACTGCTCGGCGGGGAAGGCATAGCGACGTTCCAAACTGGCCAAGTTGGGACCGACGTAATAGACCAGATCCTGGTCGGCGCGGGTCTCGTCTTCGACCACCAACAGGTCGTACTGGCCCAGCACCTTGGTGGACATCCAACCCAACAACGCGCCGAGTTGGGCGCCGCTTGCCTTGCTCCCGACCGCCTGCCAGCGCGAGGCCTCCTCCGCTTCGAACCGGTCGGTGAGAGGACGCAATAGGCGCTGGAAACTAGCCAGGTTGGCGTCGATCCAGCCCGGGCGATCCGTTACCACCGCCCGGGCCGGCCCGAAGGCGGAGATGAGCCCGGTCTCGGCAGCGACGTGCTTCTCCGCCTGAGCTGTAGCGACCATGTAGCTGGATTCCAGCTCGGCCTGCATGGCTGAATCGGTAAAGGGCTGGCGGCGAGAGAAGCGAAGGGCTACTCGATGAGCCATGTCCCAATCAATGGCGGCGCCGGCACCAGGGGCGACGCGGGTCATCTTCGCCGGCTCAACCAGCAGCTCAGCGTGCCCGTCCGGCGTACTTGGGCCCGAGCACCTTGACTACGTAGCCGATCACCGTGGCGATCACCATGAGAACGCTGGGGATGGCCAGCGCCACCCCGATCCAGAAGTGCCAGACGACAGCCAATGTCATGAAGCTGAGCATATGCGGCACCCTTGCCATGACCCGCTTCTGGCTCGCCGGCCGTCACCGACCTCTCCATGGCGTTCAGGCGATCTTGACCCCGCGGGTGCGCAGCGTAGTCATGGGTTCGTGGCGGGCGCAGAACGCCCCGTCGTTGTAGATCGACAGGTGAGTGGTGCACGGGTCGTGGCTGCAGACCCGCCCGGTGGCGAAGCGCCGCACCGAACCCTCTTCACTGTCGAAGCGATAGCCGATTACGGATGTGTCGCTCATGTCCTCACCTAACCCTTTTGGCCGGAGCGGTTGTTCCCAGATCGGGGAAACTTTTAGGCACTCGTTGCAAACGAACGCTCAAATCTCGCTAGAGCTGACGGTGCCCACGAACCAGGGAGGCAGATCCGCAGGTCACGAGCCCCTACGGGGGCACCTCGCCCGGTTCTTCCTGCGCTCTACCCTCAGCTCGGCCGGTTCAAGCCCCGACTCTCGAAATCGATCAGGGAGGCGACCCTTGCCACCAAGTCGGGGGGCACAACCACCGGGGTCTGCAAGCGCAAGCGCACCACCAGGCGCAGGCCCTGCTCGAAATCGAACGACGAGAAGCAGTGCCGACAGTCGTTGAGATGCAGCTCGATCCGTTGACGCCGTTCCAGGGTCAGCTCGCCATCCAGAAACTCATAGAGCTCCACGAGCGCTCGATCGCAGTCCGTCTCGTACCGCCCCATGTCGTGCCGGCCCGTGTCGTTGCGGGCCGTCTCGTCCTCGTCAGCCACGTAGCACCGCTTCGTTAACGGACGCCTTCGCCGTCCAGGGTGTGCTGGACAACGGACTCGTCGGCAAATTTCGCCTCTCGGGCGACCAGCCCTCTAGTGCTGGCGAAGTCATACAACTTCTTCTGGAGCGTCTTTCTTCCCCGATGCAGCCGGCTCATGACCGTGCCAATGGGGATGTCCAGGATCTCGGCGATCTCTTTGTAGGAAAATCCTTCGACATCGGCCAGCAGCACGGCGATGCGGAACTGCTCAGGCAGGTTGGCAACCGCTTCGGCCACCTCGGCCTCGGTGAAATAGTCGAGCAGTTCATCTTCGGCGCTACGGCCAGCGGCAGCTGCCTCAAGGCCGCCCAGTCGGCGATAGAGGTAGAGATCCTCGATGTTGTCGAGTTCGGTCTGCTCGGGGCGCCGCTTTTTGGCTCGGTAAATGTTGATGTAGGTGTTGGTCAGGATTCGATAGAGCCAGGCTTTGAGGTTGGTGCCCTCCTGAAACCCAGCGAAACCTCGAAAGGCCCGCAGATACGTCTCTTGGACGAGGTCCTCGGCCTCGGCCGGGTTCCGCGTCATTCGGAGCGCGGCTGCATAGAGCGCGCTCATGAACGGCATGGCTTGATCGGCGAACTTCGACCGGTCTGCCACATCTCCTCCTGGCGCCTTAGCCCGGCGTCTGGGCGGTTGGAAACGAACTGCTGCCAGCGGTTTCAGATATCGTCAGCTATTCCCCGCTCGGCATCCGGCAAACCCTGCGAGCCGAACCCTAGGAGATTGCACCGCAGAACGGGGTAAAGCAGCTTGTCACCCAGCGTGGTTGGATGCCGCCTGATGGCGGGCCCTGGGAGTCGGGGCGGGGATGGTTGGACAGCTAGGTCGACAACCTTCGCCCGGGACCGCAAGCATTTCGTTAAGGTCACCACCCGATGGAACTGCGTCTCGATAACAAGGTCACTGTGGTCACCGGCGGCTCCCGGGGCATCGGGCGAGCCATTGCTCGCTCTTGCGCTGAGGCGGGAGCCCAGGTGGTGATCGTGTCCCGCAAGGCCGACCAGCTCGAGGCCACCGCCGCCGAAATCGGCCATGGTTGCGATTGGATAGCCGCCAACGTGGGCGAAGCCGATCAGACAGAGCGTTGTCTCAACGAGGTCATGAGTCGTCACGGGGCCATCGACGTGCTGGTCAACAACGCCGCGGCCAACCCCTACGCCGGGCCCACCATCGATGTGGACCTAGCCCGCTGGAACAAGACCCTGCAGGTCAACATCACCGCTCCCCTGCTCTGGACCCAGCTGGCCTATCAGCTGTGGATGAAGGAAAACGGCGGCTCGGTGGTCAACATCTCCTCCGTGGGCGGGTTGACCACCAGCGTCATCCTGGGTGTCTACGACGTGACCAAGGCCGCCCTCATTCACCTCACCAAACAGTTGGCGTCGGAGCTGGGCCCTCATATTCGGGTGAACTGCGTTGCCCCTGGTCTGATCAAAACCGACTTCGCCCGAGTGCTGTGGGAAGGCAAGCGAGGTGCCGAGGTGGCCGAGGCCTACCCCCTCAAGCGCCTGGGTGAGCCGGAAGACATAGCCGCCGCCACCTTGTTCCTGGCCAGTGACGCCTCGTCGTGGATCACGGGTCAGACCATCGTGTGCGACGGCGGCGGGCTCATTGCCCCGAGCAAGGTGGGCACCACACCGACCGAGTAGGCACTCTGCTGGTGGGCAGTCCCACACGCTGGGTGATTTGCCTGGTAGAGGGCCATCCACCGACAGGTGGCCGACCTTTGCGATCATGCCTTCGTTATGTGGTTGATTCCGCACACCGAGTGGGTATCAGATCGGCCAGGCGCTACCGCAGTGCGGAGGTGGGTCATGGTCGACAATGGGTGCTGGGCCAACCACGGGGTAAATCACCACCGGCTGGGCCGGGAGCCCGGACTGGGCCTGGTGGGCGGAGCCCGAGAGGAGAGTCGAACTCCTGACCTGCTCATTACGAGTGAGCCGCTCTACCGACTGAGCTACTCGGGCATCGGTGAGGCCGAAACCGAACCGCGTCTGCATCCTAGCAGCGATGCCGGGACCCCCGGTCTTCGCCTTGGGCACGACTCCCGATCACACGAGCGCCGCGAAGTCGGACACGATCGCCAATGACGCGGCGTTTGTTGACCTCCCCCGACGAGGGCGTTTCCCACGACCACCCGTACAATCCTGGGACCGTCGGCCGATTGGCCTACGGCGGTCAACCGGCCAGAACCCAACTCGACCGCGGAGCCGGGTCCATGTCAGCGTCAGCAGCGAGCAGTGGGGTGACAGCGCTGAGCGCACCCGGCAGTGCCGTGGCCACGCTCACTGCGGTGGTGGAGAGCTGTCCTACTGGGGTGCTGGTCATCGACGAGCACGGTCGGCTGGTCCACGGCAATCGTGCCGCGTTCGACCTGCTGGGTCTCGACACCAACCGCATCTTGGCGGCGTATCGCAGCGACTACTTGCAATTGGCCCGGCCTGCCCGTGCGCTAGGTGAGGGGGCCACCGCCCAGGCGGTCCTGCGCCAGGTGGTGCGACCCGATGGAGCGTCACGCTGGGTGGAGTTTCGCCTCGTCTCACTCGATGTGACCCCACCGGGTCCGGCGTTGGCCACCGTGTATCTCACCGACCGCAGCGACGACCATCGCCGGCTGCCAGCCCCGCGGACCCTTGCACCCACCGCCGACACGCCAGCACGAACAACAGCAACAACGGGCACCGCAGAGATGGCGGACGCTCCGGCCGCGGGGCGCACCGCAACCGATCAAGCGGAGATCCTCCATCAGATCGCCTCCTCGGCCCCGATCGAGCAGACCATGGTCCGCCTGGCGGAGCTGATCAAGGACCACGTCAGGGGTAGCGCCTGCGCCGTGGTACAAGCCGGCGCCAGCGGGCGGACCTACCTGGCGTCGCCGTTTCCCCTGGCCGACGCCGAGTCGTTGCTGGCCGCCGTGGACCTGGTGGAGGCAACCGGCCCCGTCGCATCGCATCAGCTGAGCAACCTGAACCTGCCGTCCGAGATGGTCGAGGCGATGCGAGCAGGGGGATTCTCCACCGTTGTGTCGGTCTCGGTGATGGCCGTGCGCACCGTTGCCCTACCCGTGTTGGGAGCTGCGCTGAATGCTTCGGTGGCCAGGCCAGCGGGTTCCAGCCCAACCGCTAGGGGTGGGAGCCAGCCGCGCAGCCTGGGCGGGTTGATCTGCCTGCTGCGCGAACCTCGCAGCCTGAGCGCAGGCGAGCTGGACATCTTGCGGGCCGCCGCCGACTTGGCCGCCATTGCGCTGGAGCGAGACCGGTCCGAACGCGACCTGGCCCAGCACGCTTTGCACGACGAACTCACCGGGTTGGCCAACCGCCACCTGCTCATCGATCGCCTCGAACAGGCCCTGAACCGCGCCAAGCGCAGGGGTCGCAGCCTGGCGCTGATGTTCTTGGATCTTGACCGGTTCAAGACCATCAACGACTCCCTCGGCCACCACGCGGGCGACCAGGTGTTGCGCCAGTTCGCCGAGCGGCTCCGGGTGCTTGTTCGGCCGGAGGACACCGTGGCCCGTTTCGGGGGCGACGAGTTCGTGGTCCTGGTCGAACACGTGGTCGACGAGCAGGACGCGGCCCAGATCGCCGAACGGCTCGAGGGGGCCATGTCCGAGCCGTTCGTGATCGACGGCCAGCCCGTCACCGTGACGGTATCTGTCGGCATCGTTATCGGGGCCGGGGAAGACCAGTCGGCCAACCTGCTACGCAACGCCGACACGGCCATGTATCGCGCCAAGGACCTGGGTCGTAACCGAACCGAGATCTATAACACTGCGCTCGAAGCCCACCTGGCTGATCGCACCCAGTTGGGGCTGGACCTGCGCCGGGCCATGGTCGAAGGCCACCTCCACCTGGCCTACCGACCGGTGATCTCCCTTTCGAGCGGCGAGTTGCACACCATCGCGGCGGAGTTGCGTTGGCAACACCCCCGTCACGGCCGGCTCAAACCCCGGGATCTCCTGGCGGTGGCCGATGACACCGATCAGGGCCAGGAACTCGGTGAATGGGCCATCGAACGAGGTTTGGCCGATCTCGCCGCCTTGGTTGAGCACCCGGCCTGGCGGTCGAGTTGGTCACTGCCGCGACTCTCGATCGTGCTCAGCGGGCGACAGCTGGCCCAGCCCGGGTTGGTCGGTCTGGTGGCAAGGTCGCTGGCTCGCTATCGGATCACCCCAGACCGGCTGTCGGTCACCGCCGCCGAGCATGTAGTCACCACCGGTGGCGAGCTGGTGCGGCGCAACCTCGGCGGTTTACACCAGCTCGGGGTGGGTCTGAGCCTCGACGAGGTGGGCGGCGCCCACAGCACGGCCCTGTTGAGCGTGCTCGGTCGGTTACCCACCGACCTGTTGGTCGTGGACCGTTCCGTCATCGCCGGGCTGGGTGGGTTCGAGCTTGACACGGGCCCGGGCGACGGGAGCGCGGCGCCGGCGGGATACGAACCCGAATCCGACCGGCCGACCGGCCCGGCGCCACGGGGCATTTACCATTCGATGGCCGCAGGTCTTTTGGGCTTGGGCCACGGGCTCGGCGTGCCGGTGGCGGCGGCCGGGGTGGACAGCCCTCTGCGAATGCGCCAGGTTCAACAACTCGGTTACGACCTGGCCTGGGGTGAGGCCATCGGTGCCGCCGTGACCGCCGCTCGGATGATCGAGCTGCGAGCGACTAGCACCTGAGCGGGCATCGCTCCGGCCGAGCCGCTCAGCGCAGAGCCAGCAGCCCAACGAAGAGCCGCTCGAGCAACAGCCGCTCGTTAGGATTTCGCTCGATGGCCTCCGCCGCCTTCTGGATGGCCTCGAACACGAGCAGATCCGCCGCCGTGGCTGTCCCGGTGGTCTGCAGATGATCGGCCAGGCGATCACGATAGGTCCGAGCCAGCACGGCCAAACCGAAACGTAGCTCGTCGCTGCGAAATCGGCGCCGCTCTCGTCGTTGGCGTTCCTGCAGGGCACGGACCGGCGCCCGGACCCCATAGCGCGCTTCTCTGGCGGCCAACTCGGCCGACTCGGCCTGGTGGCGGGCATCGATGGCCGCGAAGGCCTGATCGAGGGCGGCCAGCACGTCCTCAGCCAGACGCACGACGGCCGCCCCGGAACCATCCAGGCGGGTAGCAACATCCGCCCACAACCGCATCCGACCACCCAGCTCGGGGTCATTGGCCAGGATCCGGGCTCGGCCGAGGTCCCCGCCGGCGGCTTGGGCAGCGGCTTGGGCAGCCAGAGGTTCGACCCCCTCCGCCTCCAAGCATTGAGCGACAACGGAGGGGTCGAGGCGAGCGAACTGCACCAACACGCAGCGACTGGCGATGGTGACCAGCTCCGGGGTGATCTCGTCGGCCAGGATGAGGAACACGGTGCAAGCAGGTGGTTCCTCGACGGCTTTGAGGAGCACGGGGGCCGCGTCCAGAACCAGATGGAACTCGCTCAACACCAGCACCCGACGGGCCCCTTCCATCGGGGAGCGCACCGACTGGGTCACCACCGCCCTAGCCTGGTCTCTAGTGATGAAGGGGCCTTCTCGTTCCACCGTGGTGATGTCGGGGTGGGCCTCGGCGGCGGCCAGGCGACGATGGCGGGCCACCGCCGCCTCATCGCCCGCCGCCCTCGCCCCTTCCGCTACCAGCTCCCCGGCCAGGGCCAGGGCCGCTTGGCGTTGACCCGACCCCGGCGGCCCGACCAGTAGGTAGGCGTGGACGGGGTTCCGGGCCGCCGCCCGTAGCTGGGCCACGGCTGCCTCTTGGCCCACAATTGTCTCGAAGGGATCTGCGGCGACGGGATCCGCTGGCTCAGGCGGGTCGGTGGGGGCGCCGTGGTCAGTCATGGGAGGTGGTTGCGGAGGGGGCGCCCGCCCGCAACGATCCCCTTCTGCCCCAACCCAGCGACCGGGCGGCCAGCACCCCCGCCACCATGATGATGATGGCCGCCAGCCACATGGTCAGACGCACACCGGGCACGGAGATCCGCCAGTCGAACACGTCGATGGCTCCATCGACCGAAAGACGGGTGGAGAGCTGGTCGAGCAGCTGGGCCAGGAACGGCCCCACCGCGAAGGCGGAGACCAAGCACAGCCGGACCAGCGTGTTCAGCGCCGAGAAAATGCGGCCCCGCAGCTCGTCATCGACGTTCTCGTGGAGCAACGTGAAACCCAGCACATAGGCCGCCCCCCCGCACATCCCCAACCCGAAGCTCAGGATGGCGGCAGGGGTCAGGCTCGACGTAGAGGTCGCCGCAAACAGGCAGACCCCCGAGGCGAACACCGCCCCTGCGAACACCCGGGCCTTGGGCAGATGGGCTTGGGCCAAGGACACCCCGAGCACTCCTACAGCCACTCCGAGGCCGAGCACGGTGAGGAACACACCGAAACCGGCCGAGCCAGCGCCGAGGACCCTGTCGATGAAGATGGCGCCGAGGGGCACCAACATGCCGCCGCCGACCAGGGCGGTGGCCAGACCGACATTGACCGCCCGTACCACCGGGTCGGTAGCGATGACGGACCAGCCTTCCTTCAGCTCCGTCCACGCGGCGGTGAGACTCGCGGTTCGAGGCGTTCCCGGACCGGGCGTACGGCGGGGACGGGGCGGTAGGGCCAGCCGCCAGATGATCAGCGCAGAGACCACAAAAGTCACGCTGTCCACGTAGAAGCCCAGGGAACCGCGCTGACCCAGGCGCAGGGTCCCAGCCAGGGACGCGTCCATGGAATCAGTCGCCTGGGCCAGCACCGCGAACAGTGCAGCAGCCAACGGGAAGGTGCCGTAGCCAGCGGCGATGGCAAGGGAGTTGGCGCTCGCTAGGTGGCTGGGCGGCACCAGGTTGGGTATCGACGCCTCCTTGGCGGGCTGCCAGGCCAAGGTGAACAGCTCCAGCAGCAGGGAGGCGACAATAAGACCGGGGACGGAGTCGACAAAGGGCAGGGCCAGCAGCACCAGGGCCCGACCCAGATCGCACAGCACCATCACCTTGACTCGATCGAAGCGGTCCACGGCCACGCCGACTACGGCCCCGAACAGCAGGCCCGGAAGCATGCGGGCCATGAACACGAAACCTACCGCTAGCGCCCCCGATGAGTCCCCGCCTAAACGCGCGGCCAGATCGGCGATGGCCAAGAAACCCAGCCAGTCCCCGGTGGCAGACGCGAACATGGCAAGCCACAGCCGAAAGTACGGCCGGGAACCGAACACCCGAAGGATCACCCCGTGGTTCTCGTCCCGCCCGCCTGATCCGGCCGCCTCGCTGAGTTCATCGGGCTCGGTGGACCCGACCGGGCCCGCCGGCGAAGCCGCTAAACCTGGTTCTTCGGAGACAGAAGTGGGGGCGGGATGCCCGCTGGGCTCGACAGCAGCCACCGGCTCGGTCGGCCCCCGGTCCGCTCCAGAGCGTCCGGTCGCCGTCACAGCGCACACGTTAGGCGCTCGGCTCCAGCCTCGCCGTCCTCGCCCACGGGGGCTGCTGGGGACGAGGTCAGTCTGCTTCGGTAGGAGGACCGGCGCCCTGTTCTTTTCCGCCCCTCGTTGCGGGGGACTTCTTGGCGGGGGCCTTCTTGGCGGGGGCCTTCTTGGCCGGGGCGCTCTTGGCAGTGGGCTTCTTGGTCGTGGGCGCCGTGGTGGCCGCAGTCATTGTGGACGCCGGCTTCTTCGCCGCCGTCGCGCTCGAAGGTTTCTTGCTGCGGGCGCCAGCGGCTTTGGTCGCGGCAGCGGGTCGGCGGGCCTTGCCCTTGGTCACCGGGCCACGGTCGCGGCGATCCTGCAGGAGCTCCAACGCCCGTTCTAACGAAAGCTCCTCGACCACATCCCCCTTTCGCAGGGAGGCGTTGGTCTCACCATCGGTTACGTAGGGTCCGAAGCGGCCTTCCTTGATGACCAGCGGCTTGGCGCTGACCGGGTCGGGTCCCAGCTCGCGCAACGGTCCCTTGGCGGCACCCTGGCCCCGGCGCCGTTTGGGCTGCGCCAGTACCTCCAGGGCCTCCGCCATGCTCAAGGTGAGCAACTGCGCCTCGGTCTCGAGGCTGCGGATCTCCTCACCCTTGCGCACGAAGGGCCCGAAGCGGCCGTTGGCCACCACCACCTCGACCCCGTCGTCCGCCTCGCCGACGGTCCGGGGCAACGAGAGCAGCTGCAGCGCCTGTTCCAGCTGGACCGAGGCGGGCTCCATGTCCTTGAACAGCGAGCTGCGCTTGGGTTTGGGAGCGTTCTTCTCGGTGGGGTCCTCACCCAGTTGCACGTAGGGGCCGAAGCGGCCGTTGCGCAGAAACACCCCGGCGCCCGAGCTGGGATCGAGCCCGAGCTCTCGATCCCCGCTGGGGGCGGCCAACAACTCAAGGGCCCTGGCCACGGTCAGCTCGTCGGGGGCCACGTCATCGGGAATGGAAGTTCGGTCCTCGCCGCGTTGCAGGTAAGGGCCATAGCGGCCGACCCTGGCCACTACCTCCACCCCTTCGCTGTCCAGCCCCAGGGGGATGGTGGAGATCTCCCTGGCGTCGATGGAGTCGAGGCGCTCGGCCAGCATGGTCCGCAACCCGGTGGCATCGGTGGCCGCATCGCCAAAATAGAACCGACGCAACCAAGGGATGGCCTCCTCGGTGCCGCTGGCGATGCCGTCCAGATCGTCCTCCATCCGAGCAGTGAAGGCGTAGTCGACCAGGTTCTCGAAATGGTCTTCCAGCAATCGCACCAGGGCGAAGGCGGTAAGCGAGGGCACGAGTGCGGTGCCCTTCTTCCAGGCGTAACCACGGTCTTGGATGGTGGACATGATCGACGCGTAGGTCGAGGGCCGCCCGACGCCCAACTCCTCCAGGCGCTTGACCAACGAGGCTTCGGTGAACCGAGCGGGGGGCTGGGTCTCGTGGCCTTTGGCCTCCACCTCGTCGGCTCGCAGGGCATCGCCTTCCACCACCGCTGGGAGGCGTCGCTCGTCGCTGTCGGCGCCGGCGTCGGCGTCGTCGGTGTCCTCGACGTAGACCCGTTGGAACCCAGGGTGGGTGATGATGGTGCCGCTGGCCGTGAACGACGCCCGACGCCCGGTTGCCGTGGTGCCATCGACCCGCACGGTAACGGTGTTACCGAGGGCATCGGTCATCTGGGATGCAATGGTGCGCTGCCACACCAGCTCGTAGACCCGGGCCTCCACCGAGCGGCCACCCAGCTGAGCACCGACGTCCTCGGGAGTGCGGAACCGCTCGCCAGCGGGGCGGATGGCCTCGTGGGCTTCCTGAGCGTTCTTGACCTTCTTGGTGTACTGGCGGGGCTGAGGGGGCAAAAACTGGGCACCGAAGCGCTCCGACACCACCGAACGGGCCGCGGCCAGGGCAGTTTCCGACAGCGAGGTCGAGTCGGTTCGCATGTAGGTGATAAAGCCCTGCTCGTAGAGGCTCTGGGCCGCCCGCATGGTCTGGGCCGAGCTGAGGCGGAGCTTGCGACCCGCTTCCTGCTGCAGGGTCGAGGTGATGAACGGCGCCGCCGGCGAGCGACGATAGGGTCGAGATTCGACGTCACCCACAGTGAAGGGCCGCCCATCCAGCTCAGCAACCAACGTCTGGGCGCCGGTCGCGTCGAGGGCGATGCTGCCGGCCCGCGTCAGTTGGCCATTGCTGTCGAAGTCCTTACCGGTGGCGACCCGCTGATCATCAATGGTGGACAGCCTCGCGGTGAAGCTCCGCCCAGCATCGGCACCGCTGGTGGCGGCGAAAGTGCCGCTCAAATCCCAGTAGCCGGCCGGAACGAAGCGCATGCGTTCCCATTCGCGTTCCACCACGATGCGGGTGGCGACGGACTGGACCCGACCGGCGGAGCGGGCAGGGGGCACCTTGCGCCACAACACCTCGGAGACCTTGTAGCCGTAGATGCGGTCCAGGATGCGGCGGGCCTCTTGGGCGTCGACCAGCCGACGGTCGATCTCACGCGGGTTGTCGATGGCGTGCTGAATGGCGGCGGGGGTGATCTCGTGGAACACCATTCGTTTGACCGGGATCTTGGGCGAGGGGTTCAGGACCTCGAGCAGATGCCAAGCAATGGCCTCCCCTTCGCGATCCTCATCGGTGGCGAGATAGAGCTCGTCGGCGTCCTTGAGGAGCCGCTTCAAGCCGCTGACATGGCTCTTCTTGTCCGCGTTAACCAGGTAGAGGGGCTTGAAGTCGTTCTCGACGTCGACTCCCAGGACCTCCCATTTCTTGTACGGTCCCTCGACGTCGCTGGAGCTGACGGGCAGGTCACGGATGTGGCCAATGGAGGACTCGACGACGAAGTCCTTACCCAGGAACCCCGCGATCGTGCGAGCCTTGGCGGGGGATTCGACGATCACGAGGCGACTGGCCATCGAGACGAACGTATCGGGACGCGAAGGCGAAGTGTCAAACGGGGAGAAATTGCTGCTGTTCGGGATGCTGTTCCTGCCGCGGTTTTGGCACGGATCAGCGCGACCGACGGCGGCGCTGATCCCCGGCCTCAGGGCGAAGGAGCCGAGGTCAACATCACCATTCGCACCGCCGTACCCAAATGGGTGGTGTGGATCTCTAGCTGGTCGGCGAGCGCTCGCATGATGCCGAGCCCGAGCCCGTGCTCGTACTCGAGGCGCCGAGGGTCCTCAGGATCGGGCAGCGCAATGGCTTGGCTGGGGTCGAACCCGCCGCCCTGGTCACGGATCACCACCTCAACGCGGGCCGGGCTGGCGGCCGCCCGGATGGCGATGACGTCGCGGACGCCGTTCAGCTCGTGGGCCGCGATGGCGTTGGTGCAGGCCTCCGATACCGCCAGCTGCAGGTTGCTGAGCCGAAGGGGGTCGAGTCGGGCGTCCACGTTCACCGCCGCCACCAACTGACGGGCCAAGGCCAGGTAGTCGCGCCGGGGAGGGATCTCCAGCTCGAGGACCTGGTCGCCGTTGGCGTCGAAGCTCGGGGTGAACCGCGCTCCTACGGGTTCCTCGGCGGAGGTTTTGGCGCTCACTGTGCCCTGTCCACGGGCGGCGCTATGCCGAAAACGGCACCCAGCCCCAGGAGGGCGAAAAGCCGATCGAGCTCGGGGCTGAGCGCCCGTAGGTGCAGCTCGCCACCGGCCTGGCGGGCGCGCCGCAGCGCGCCGATGAGTACACCGATACCGGTCGAGTCAAGAAACTCAACCCCGCCGAGATCGACCTCGACGTGATGACAGCCCCGTTGATGAAGATCCACCAAAGCCGAACGGAGACGCGGCGAAGTAGCCAGGTCCACGTCCCCCCGCACGCGAACTTGCATCACGTCACGGCGATCATCAGGAGAGAGTTCGATCGCAAAGATTTGCCCAGCATAACGACGCAACGTGGGTGAAATGTGGCGGGGAGCGAGATTCTGTCGGGCACGTTTTCCGCGGGTTTCGACCCTGAAATTACAGACAGGTGAGTTAGCCTCAGCCGGTGGCGGTAACGGATGCTCGCAGGATCGGGATTCACCCCGGCGCCGCTTTAGCCCCGCTGCCCTCCCCCACCTCCACGGTCCTCAGTACTGGTTCTGCGGCTACCGACAAGGTCGCGTCCCTGTTGCGGGCGATGGGGTCCGACGGTCGGCTCGTGCACCTGGAGCGCATCCCCGCCCGGGGGGCCCTGCACGCCGAGGTTCAAACCCCGTTGCCCGCCGCGGTACGCGACGCCATCGGCATCGAGCGGCTCTGGACCCACCAGGCCAGAGCCCTGGATCTGGTGCGTTCCGGCCAGTCCGTCGTGGTGGCCACCGGTACCGGCTCCGGAAAATCGTTGTGTTACCAGGCCGCGCTCGCCGAAGCGGTACTGGCCCCGGTGCGGTCCTCGACCTCGCTGCTGCTTTTTCCCACCAAGGCGCTCGCCCAAGACCAGCTCCGGGCCCTGCTCAGCATGCACCTGCCCCGCTTGGCGGCCGCCACGTACGACGGGGACGCCGGCCAAGCCGAACGAGCCTGGGTGCGCCGCCGCGCCAACGTGGTGCTGACCAACCCCGAGATGCTCCACCATGGGTTGCTTCCGCATCATGAGCGGTGGGCGCGTTTCCTGGCCCGCCTGCGGTATGTGGTGGTCGATGAGTTGCACGTGCTCCGCGGCATCTTCGGCTCCCATGTGGCCCACCTCCTGCGTCGTCTGCGCCGCCTGTGCGCCCGGTATGGATCGGCCCCCACCTTCGTGTTCACCTCCGCCACCCTGGGCGAGCCCGGTCGGCTGGCTTCGAGCCTGTGCGGCCTGCCGGTAACGGAGGTCGTCGAGGATGGCTCCCCTCGCGGCGAACGACTTTTCGCCTTATGGAACCCTCCGCTTCTCGAGGACCGCGGCACCAGGGCTTCGGCCAACAGTGAGGCCGCCCTGGTAGCCGCCGCTCTGATTCGAGCCCAACGACGCACCATTGTGTTCTGTCGTAGCCGCAAGGGCACCGAGTTGGTGGCGGCGGACATCAAACGCCGTCTCCCCAGCGGCCTGGCCTCGCTGGTTCGGCCCTATCGCGGGGGTTACCTGGCCGAGGAGCGCCGCGACGTGGAAGCGGGGCTGTTCGATGGACGCCTGCGGGGGGTGGTGGCCACCTCGGCGCTGGAGCTGGGTATCGATGTGTCGGGTCTGGATGCCTGCGTGTTGACCGGCTTCCCCGGGACCATGGCCTCGCTTTGGCAACAGACCGGCCGAGCCGGACGGGCCGCCAACGGCGGGGTGGCCGTGCTGGTGGCCGGCGACGATCAGCTCGACCAATGGCTGATGCGCCACCCTGACCAGGTCTTTTCCCGACAACCAGAACCAGCGGTGATCAACCCGGCCAACCCCTATGTGCTGGATCCCCACCTCCAATGCGCGGCCTTCGAACATCCCCTTTCTGATCTCGACGGTCGGTTCTGGCCAGACGATCTCGACGAAGGGATTGTTCGACTGGCTGGACAGGACCGCCTCGCCATCCGGAGGCGAGGGAAAGGGGCAGCCATGGCGGCCTGGATCGGTGGCGGCTGGCCCAGCCAAGGCATCGGTCTTCGCAGTGCGTCCAGTATTGAGGTGAAGATCCTGCGCCTCGACCCGGACGGCTCCAACAGCTTGGTGGGCACGGTGGATGTGAGCCGTGCCCCCGCCACCGTGCATCCCGGAGCCATCTATCTGCACCAGGGCAGCACTTACCGAGTCGAACAACTGGACCTGGACCGACACCGAGCCTGGGTAAGCCCAGTTGAAGCCGATGAGTACACCTCGCCTCGCTCGGAGGTGTCCTTCCGTATCCTGGGAATCGAGCGCAGCCGCATGGTGGGCCAAGCCGAACTGCATCTGGGCCAGATCGAGGTAGTCAGTCAGGTCACCGGCTACCAGCGCATCGATCTGGCAACCCGCACCCCATTGGGCACCGTGGCCTTGGAGTTGCCCCCCTCGGTGCTGCGTACCCGGGCCGTTTGGTACACCATGGAGGAGTCCTTGATCACCTGCGCCGGGATCAGCGCAGGGGAGTTGCCAGGGGCACTGCATGCCCTGGAGCACACCGCCATTGGCATGTTGCCCCTGTTCACCATCTGTGATCGTTGGGACGTGGGCGGGGTGTCCACCGCCTACCACCCCGACACCGGGTTGGCCACCATCACCATCTATGACGGCTACCCCGGTGGGGCGGGCATCGCCGAGCTGGCTTTCGATGCGGCCGACCGGCACCTGGCTCAGACTCAGGAGGTGCTGGAGCGCTGCTCGTGCCCTGCAGGCTGCCCGTCTTGCGTGGTCTCGCCCAAGTGCGGCAACGGCAATGAGCCGTTGAGCAAGGCGGGCGCCCACCGGCTGTTGGGAACCATTTTGGGGGAGGCCCTCGACCGGGAGGCAGGGCTGGACCTGGGTCACGACGCCGCCACCGCCTCATCCCGCATGGTCAGCTCGGCGGTCAGCATGACATCGGGCAGAGCACGGCGTAACAGGGGCACGACCACCACGCTGCGGTAGCGCAGCTCGACGGTGAGGTGAGTGCCACCCCGGCGAACGGTCACCTCGAGGCGTTCTGGGGCCAGGGCGCCACCACGCCCAGCGGCTTGCACCGCGCCGGCCTCGTTGCCGTCGATGGCGGCCACCCTGGCCGCCTCACGGGCCGCGTGCACCAGCAGAACCTGGTCTGCCACCACGAGGCCGGCCTGCACCACCAACAACACCAGGGCCAACAGCAGCGGTAGGGCCAAGGCGAGCTCCACCGTGGCGGAACCGGTCTCGGACGGTTGCTGCCGATGCAGCCCAGGGGCAATGGGCCTGCGCTGAAGCCGGCGCAAGCAACAACGTTGCCCTGCCGCGCCGCGTTCAGCTCCACCTTCGGGCGTGTTTGACTCGGGACCCAGCCGGCTCATCCGGCTCGGGCCGCCACTTGATCGAAGACCCGATCGAGCAGTTCACCGATCTTGCCTGTTCGAGCCGCCCAGGCGATGAGCAACAGGGCGATGGCGGCAGCCGCCAGCACCACCAGGGCATATTCAACCGTGGCCTGACCGGCTTCCTTACGAAGGCCCTGGCTCAAGGCGCTCGGCGCGATTCCAGCCAATGCCAGCGCGGCTGTGGCTGTGGTTCTCGCTGTGGTTCTCGCTGTGGTTCTAGCTGTGTTGGTATCTGTGGTGGTGGGCATACGTCGCAGCGTGGCCATCAACGTTCCTTTCGGGTGGCGCGACCGGGGAGCGGTCCCGCGGGAAGAAAGGGCCACTGGCCCCGATGTTCGAGCGGCTGGAAAGCGCTCAAAGCCCGTTTAGCTCGACAAGGGCGCTGGCCAGCATTGGCACAACGGCCAGCAGCACGAAGGCGGGGAGCACCCCGCCGATGAGGGGGAAAAGGAGCCGCAAGGGCAGTCGGCGAGCCGCTCGCTCCAACGCGTGGCGTCGCTCCAAGCGGGCCTCGGCAACCAAAACCGCGAGGCCAGAGGCGGCGGGGGCGCCGTCCCGTTCCACCGCGCCCACTAGCCGGCTCAAGCCCGATAGCGAGGGGTACTGGCCGCGAGCCAAGCCTTCGACCTCGGCCGACAACGTGGCGCCGCCCTCCACCCGAATCATCAGTTGGGCAAGGCTCTGGGCCAGTTCCCCGGCCAGCCATGGTCCGACTTCGGAGAAAGCCCGCCGTAGGCTCACGCCGCTGTGCAACGTGAGCTCCAACAGAACGATGAGGTGGGCGGCCTCCTGGCGACTCGAGTCGGCCCGTTTCCGGCGGACCTGCAGCTCAGCCAAGCGCCGACCCACCAGCACGAGCAGCGAGCCCGCCGCGCCCCACGGCGGCCATAGGACCGCACCCAGCAGGGCGGTGCCTAACAACACAACCGGCGGTCTCGGCGCGAGGCAGGCACGGCGTTGCCAAAGCGCACTCGCTGGTACCAGCCATGCCGCTACCGCGACGGCATGCAGCACGACCAGCGTCACCGGACTGACGCCACGATGTGGGCCATGATGGCCGCCGCGCCCAGATCGAGGCCGAGCCCGACCCCCAAGCAGGCCAGACCGAGCGGCGAATGCAGGAGAAACTGACGAACCGCGGGATCCCCGCTGGCCAACAACCCGGCGAAGGCGAGCGGGGCCGCCACCATCACCAAGGCCGAAGCCTGGGCTTGGCTGGCCCAAGCGGCCGCCTCCCGCTGGGCCTCCTGACCCTGGCGCAACGAGGCCGCCAGCTCATCGACATGGCGACCCCGTAGGGAGCCGGCCTCATGGCCAATGGCGATGCACGCCACCACCAGTCCCACGCTGGGGCGGGCCCGACGCCGGCTCCAATCCTGGAGCGCCTCGCCAAGCAGCTGGCCGCCCTGCACCGCGGCGAGCACCCTCCGCAGGTCGACGCCGACAGGACCGTCGCTCTCCTCGGCCAGATCCTGCAGGGCCACGCTGATGGTGGCCCCGCTGCGCAGATGGCGGGCCAAGCTCTCGATGGCGTCGAGCAGCCCCCGTTCGTAACGCGCCGGGGCCCCCAACCTCGCCGTCCAACGAGCTAGGCCAAGCGCTGCCAGCAGCGCACCGACCATGACAAGTCCGAAGTAACCCACCCCAACGGCGACGGACGCGACGAGGGCAAGGGTGGCCATCACGAGGGTAAGCCCCAGCCTGCCTGGCCGGTTTGACCAGCCGTGTTGGCTGCTTACACGGGCCAGACCCGCCGTAGGGGCCAATCGTCGGCGGACCCTGTTTCGGTTCTGTCCCAAGCTGGCCACGAGGCCAAAGGCCAACGCCAAGGCGAGCGCCAATAGGGGTGTCAGCAGAGCTGTGGCGGGCCCCATCAGCTGAGCGGCCTTGCCCCCATGGCAGGCGGGCCAGGCATGAACCGTTGGCCAGCCACGGCCGGATCACTGCCCAGATGGCCTCGGTGGACAAGCCCTCGCAGACCATTCCCGTTGGCCCAATCGGCATCGGGTCCTACCGCCACCACCTCCATCACCCGCCGGGCGCCCCCGACCTCCCTGCCCACGTGCACCACCAGCTGCAACGCCGAAGCCAGCTGGTCATGCACGAAGGCAGCGGAAAGGTCTGCCCCTCCCAACAAAGCGAGAGCCTCCAGCCGACGCAGGGCGTGACGCGGGGAATTGGCGTGGCAGGTGGACATGGACCCGGCGTGGCCGGTGTTCATGGCCTGCAGCATGTCCATCACCTCACCGCCGCGAGCCTCACCCACCAGAATTCGGTCAGGACGCATCCGGAGGGCGGTGCGCACCAAGGAGCGGATACCGACCTCGCCCACGCCCTCGGTGTTGGCCTGCCGAGCCTCAAGGCGCACGACGTGGGGGTGCTCGAGACGCAGCTCAGCGGTGTCCTCGATGGTCACAATGCGCTCCGACGCCGGCACGTGGGCGGCCAGGGCGTTGAGCAGGGTTGTCTTGCCCGAACCGGTGCCCCCGCACACCACCAGGTTGGTCCGCTCGTGGACGGCGGTGGCCAGCAGTTGCGCTACCTCCGGCTCGGCGAAATCACTGAGGGCGGCGCGGCGAAGGACAAAGCGGCGAATAGTGACACACGGACCGTCGGGGGCGAGCGGGGGCAGCACGATGTTGGCCCGCGAGCCATCGGGCAGGCGCACGTCGACGATGGGGCTGACCCGATCCACCCGGGCGCCGGCGGGACCCACTATCCGCTCGATGAGCCGCTGCAACTCGAGTGGATCGAGACAAACCTCCAGCCGGATCAGTTGGCCGTGGCGCTCGACCCAGACCTCGCCTCCGTTGACCATCACCTCGGTGACGTCGGGGTCTTCCATAAAGGGGGTGAGCCGGCCGTACCCCTCGAGCCGACCCAACACGGTGTCGGTTAGGGTCCGCACCGTGGCTCGAGGGAGCAGGGGCGAACCGGCCCGCACCAGGGCGGCCACCTCAGACCGGGCAGCCTGGCCTTTGCTCAGGGCCTCCTCGAGCGCGGCTTCTTTGATGCCGGCCGCCGAAACGCGCGCCTCGTAGCGCGCTGTGCGCAGCTCAGGCGGCATGGCGAAGCCCCCGCTGCAGCAGCCGAGGTGGGCGGGACAGCAACAACCCAGCATCCACCGTGCGGGCCACGGTGGGATCAACGGCGATCTCCGCTACCACCGGCACCTGCAACACCGCAGCGACGTCGCGCGCGCCCAAGACCCGGCCGACCTCGTTGAGCACAACCACCCCGGAAGGACGCAGCGTGGCCTGCATGGCCCGCCGCAGCGAGGCCAAACAAGGCCGGATAACCAGCAAGGACCTGGTAGCGGATCCAGCTGCGGCCAAAGCCACTTCCGCTCCGGGACCGCAATGGGGACCTAAGGGCACGCCACAATCCACCACCACCGGTCGCTCGTCCCGAGCCAGCAGGGCCAACCACACCGCGGCCCGTTCGCCGGCCAGTAAGGGGCCGTTACCCCTGGGCAACAGGCGCAGTCCTGCCGCCACGGCGATCTCCAGCCGGGACAGACCATCGGCGGGCACCGCAGCCCCGCCGGCCAGCCAATCCGCCACGCCGGGATACTCATGGGGAGGGATGCCGACGATATCGGGCTGGTCAGAACCGAGATCGACCAGCAGCGCCTCACCGTGGGAAGCGGCCAGACCTTGAGCGAGCGAGGCCGCAATAACAGAAACACCGGCCCCGCCCTTGACCGACCAACAGGCTAAAAACACAAAATCCTCCGCGCTGGAGTAATCCGAGCGATCGAAGGGGAAGGAACGGCAACCTAGCGAACCTCTGCTGCGCTGTCAAGGAACTTCGTCCGAGGCTCGACGGTCCCCCAGACCCGGCGGCGGGGTAGGGTCGCGGCGGAGGTGTCTGGGTACCTGGTGGGCTCCCCCGCCTTCAAAGCGGGTGGGACGGGCGCTCCCCGTCCGGCGGGTTCGATTCCCGTCCACCTCCGCCACATATGACCAGGTCAGGGCCACTCTTCAAGGCCGCCGAGCCCCGTTTGGTCACAGATCGGTCACGGATCTCCGAGCAGCGCGTCTGCTTGAGCACCTCGCCCCTGCGTCGCCAGGAGCTTCATTGGCTGACCTCGACGCGGCACCACCCTAATAGAGGCCGTCACATCAGGGCCGATCGCCCGGCTTGACAGCCAACCATCGAGGACGCTGCACCGTTCGAACACCGGCACCGGTTGGACTCACCCCGATGGGCCGTTCAGCAGGGCGCGGTCCCGACGGCCGTTCGGGCTCGAACGAGTGCGTGGCGGGCTCGTTCGAAGAGGTCGACATTGCTGGCCGTCTCGGCGTCGCGGTAGAGCCGGGTGAGCCGGTCCGGTGCGAGGTGTTCTCGGGCCGTCGCGGCTGTCGCGGTCACCCGCTGTTGGACGCCTTGGACGCGGTGCGTCGCTTGGCGGTGTTCGATGGCGTGGCTCAACAGGATGATGTCCTCGGAGGACTGGACCGGATCGAGCAGGGTGACGATGGTGGCCAGGGTGTTGAACACCCGAGTCTCATCGGCGGCGCGGTGCCAGGTGACCAACAGAGCGTCGGCGGCGTCCAGCTTCGCCGTGGGGGTGAGCGAGGAGGTTCGCAAGTTGATCGTGAAGTCGCGAGCCAAGTTTCCGATGAACTGGTGACCCGCGGCGTCGGCGATCTCCGTTGCTCGCTCGAGATCTCGACGGGCCCGGTCCGGTTCCGAGGCCTCGATGTACGACGATCGAATGACGAGAGCGAAGGACAAGAGGGTGAGACAGTGGTTGCGTTCCGCGATCTCGACCGCTCGGTCGAACTGTTCCACCGGGTCATCGTGAGCCCACGCGGTCTGGATCGCGGTGTACGCGCGCGCGTACGGGTGGCCTGACGCTTCGGCGTAGGCGACCTGTTGCTGCGCTTCGGCGTTGAGAGCCTCGAGCGACGCCGGCCGCGGTCGGTAGGTGCGCGCCCCCCAGACGGCGTGTTGCACTTCGAGCGAGGCCGGATGCGTCGGGTCGGCACCGGTTGCGGCGACATGTCGACGTATCGCCTCGAGGAGGTCCTGGCGGCGGAGGGTCACCGCTCCCCAGGCCGCGGTGGCGCAGAACCACAGGTGGGCGTCGGTTGCCTGCGGGGGCCCCGGTTCGTCGTCCCACAATGAGACCGCCCATTGCATCGGCTCATAGACCAGGGGCCAGGTGCAGTACACGAGACCCCCGCACAGCTTCTCGGCCTGGTCGCGATCGGTGGCGCGAAGGTGGTGGTACGCGGCCCGGTAGTTGTCCATGGTCTCGACGAGCTCGGCGATACGAAGCTCTTCACCCGCTCCCCAGAGGTGCATCCCGGTTTCGAAGGCGTGTTCCGCGTACCAGTGGGCATGGCGGTCGCGTACCGTCTGGTTGACACCGCGTTGCGCTAGGCGATCCCGCCCGTAGGCGCGCATGGTGTCGAGCAGATCGAAACGAGTGGCTCCGGTCCTGCGCCCGCTGACCACGATCAGGGATTTGTCGACGAGGGTGTCGAGTATCTCTCCGACGACGGCCGCATCGAGGTCCCCGTCGCTGCACACCGCGCCCGCCGCCCTGCGGGTGAAGGGCCCGGCGAACACCGAGCAGCGGTCGAACACCAGTTGTTCGTCACCATCGAGCAGGTCGTAGGACCAGTCCAGCGTCGCGACCATGCTGCTGTGGTGGTCGCCGTCGCGCCCTCGGCTCGCACGCAGGATGCGGAACCGGTCTTCGAGTCCCGCGAGCAGCTCGTCCACTGATTGGCTGCGCATCCGCCGCGCCGCCAGCTCGATGCCCAACGGCAGCCCGTCCAACCGCCGACAGATCGTCTGGATCGTCGCCGTCTCCTCTGCGGTTGGGTCGAAGTCGGGCAGCGCGAGCCGCGCTCGCTCGATGAACAGCTCCGCGGCGTCCTTCACGAGCACCGGGATCGGGAGGACCTGCTCGCTGGGCGTGCCCAGTGGCTCCCGACTCGTCGCCAAGAGATCGACGGTCTCGCACCCTGCGAGCAGCGCGGCGGCGTGGCGGGCCGCCTCCGCGAGTACGTGCTCGCAATTGTCCAACACCAACAACAGGCGCTGACCGCGCAGCGCCTCCACCACCGGCGCAACTTGGCCAGCGCGGTCGGGGCTCACCCGGATGCTCAGCACCGACGCGACGGCCGCGCCCACCTCTCCGGGGCCGACCGCGCGCAGATCCACGAACCACACGCCGTCGGGGTACCGGCCCACCACCTCGCCGCCCACCTGCACCGCCAGCCGTGTCTTGCCAACGCCGCCCGGGCCCAGCAAGGTCACCAGCCGGTTTCGTGCGAGCGCCGCCTCGATCGACCGCAGCTCCTCATCCCGGCCGACCAACGACGTCAACACCGACGGAAGGTTTCCGACGGCGGCGTCGACGATCCGCAGTGGTGGGAAGTCTTCGCCCAGACCGTCCCCGGTCAGCTGCAGGATCTCCACCAGCTCGGCGACGTCCTTCAGGCGGTAGGACCCCAACTCGACCAACTTCGTCCCCGGAGGGAGCCGGCCAGCAACCCTCACCGTCGCCCCCGAGACCAAGACCTGACCGCCGTGACCGACAGCCATCAGCCGGGCAGCCCGATTAACGGCCACACCGAAGTAGTCGCCAGCGCGCTCCTCGGCCTCACCCGTGTGCAGCCCCATCCGCACGCGGATGGCGGCAACCGCTGGCCAGGTCTCGACACCAAGGGCACGCTGGGCCTCCGTCGCCGCTGCCAAAGCGTCCCCCGCCCGAGCGAACACGGCCGCAAAGCCGTCACCGCCAGTCGCGAACACGACCCCGCCATGTGCCGTGATCGCTGAGCGAAGGAGTTCGTCGTGGCGACCGACCGCCGCCTGCATCTCCTCGGGAGCCTGCTCCCACCGCTTGGTCGAACCCTCGATATCCGTGAAGAGAAACGTCACCGTCCCCGTCGGCTGCACGACCACCGAAAGAGACTCTCACACCCTGGGGCGGGGCGGAGCGGAAGGTAGGTTGGCCCAATTTTTCGGACGGACGGTCGGCCGAACCCGCGGCCACTTTCGGCCACCGCTCTCCCGCCCGAGGGCGTAGCCGGTCCGCCGACTGGGGACGCTTTCCCGGCGAGCCAGCGCTCGCCCGCTGGCGGGGTGCAGCGCTACGGCCCCGATGCGGAGATCAGACCGCAAGCAGGTCGCGTGCTCCCGTGTCGCTGCTGGGATGACGAAGCTTGGACATGGCCCTCGCTTCAATCTGACGGATGCGCTCCCTGGTGAGGTTGAAATGCTCACCCACCTCCTCGAGGGTGCGTGGCTCGCCCCGATCCAGCCCGAAACGTAGCTTGAGGATCTCCCGCTCCCGCTCATCCAGTGGGGCGAGCAAGCGGCTGATCTCCTCCGGCAACAGGGCAGTGGCGGCCACCTCGAAGGGGGATTCGGCCGAACGGTCTTCGACCACATCGCCCAACTCGGCGTCGCCGTCTTCCCGCAGGGGTTCCGAAAGCGAGAGCGGCTCGGCCGCGAACCGCAGGGCCTCGGTGACCTTGTCCTCGGGCATCTCGACCTCAGCGGACAACTCGGCTAGGGTCGCTGGTCGACCAAGCTTGAGTTCCAAGCGGGCCCTGGCCTTCTGCAGCCGGGCCAGGGTATCCCCCGCATGCACAGGCAGACGGATGGTTCGCCCAGTGTTGGCGATGCCCCTGGTGATGGCTTGGCGAATCCACCAGGTGGCGTAGGTGGAGAACTTGAAGCCCTTGCGCCAGTCGAACTTTTCGACCGCATGCATCAAGCCCAGGTTGCCTTCCTGGATCAGGTCCAGCAGGGGCAGGCCCGAGGCCTGGTACTTCTTGGCGATGGACACCACCAGGCGAAGGTTTGATTGCACGAAGGTGCGCTCGGCATCTTCGCCGGCGCGGATGTGCTTACGCAGCTCCCTTTTTCGGGCTGGGGTCAGATCGCCCGGGGCCTCCATCTCGGTCCGGGCCGAGGCGCCGGACTCGATCTGTTGGGCGAGGCGAACCTCATCATCCTTGGTGAGCAGCGGATACTGCCCGATGTCGGTGAGGTAGAGGCGAACGAGGTCTTCCTCATCGCGCTCCACACGCTCCTTCGGCAAGATGCACCCTCTCTCAGGACGCTGGATTGTGCTTTATCACGATACCGACGGGGTCAAGATCCCCAATGCTGGAACACCGTCGTTACGTCACCTGAGTTGCCCCCGCTGACCTGGGTCTTTGCCACCAGATGACGCAAATGGGTCAGATGATCCGGGTCAGAGATCCCTCCGGGCCACTGACCGGAAACTGACTTGGCCTCCTCAAGATCTTGACGACCGTCACCGAGGATGATGCGAGTCGCGCGGAGTGCGGGACCATCGGAGAGTGGGCTCATCAAGACTGGGGAAGCTTCGTAGGCCTCCAGCAGCGCCGGATAGAGCACATGGTAGTGACCAGCCAGTCGATTTCCGATGGGCTGGAGCTGGTCCAGAAACTCGAACGCCTCCGCGTCGGCTGAGGCGACGATCAAGTCGCCCGCCGGCTTGGCGTAAGCGCGGGGCAGGATCTCCTCCCAACGCTGCGCCCGCCAGGCGTGATGGCGGCTGTGTACCGAGACCATGGCCTTGACCATGGGGTCCTCAGCCTCTCGGACCCAGGCACCCAGCAGCTCGAAACAACGCCGCTCGGCCCAGCACCAGGCCCCAACCTTGGCCGCCGCCGCGTGCAGCCCGACCAGCCCGACACCACCACCGCCAGCACCCGTCATCTGCCCTCCCCGTCTGCGCCGAGGTAGCCGTCGAACCTGATCATCAGCCGGGTCATCAGCACGAGCTCCTGATCAGCCGCGGTAATGGTTGGTGATGGGCAGCCGGCGGTCCTTGCCGAAGGCCCTGGTCGAGATGCGGGCGCCGGGGGCGGTTTGGCGACGCTTGTATTCGGCCCGATCCACCAGGCCGACGATACGGCGGACCATGGCCGGGTCATAGCCTCTGGCCACGATCTCCTCGATTGAGCGGTCGTCTTCGACGTAGGCCTCCAGAATGGGATCGAGCACCTCGTAAGGCGGCAGCGATTGATCGTCTCGTTGATCGGGTCGCAGCTCCGCCGAGGGGGCCTTGGTCAAGACCTGTTCGGGAATTGGGCCAGGCGCGCCGCCGGGCTGTGGCTGGGCGTTGCGCCACCGGCACAGCTGGTAGACCAGCAGCTTGGCGACGTCCTTGATAACCGAGAAGCCTCCGGCCGTGTCCCCGTAGAGGGTGGCGTAGCCAACCGCCGACTCGGATTTGTTGGAGGTGGTCAACACCAGCCAGCCCAGCTTGTTGGACAGCGCCATGAGGGTGACGCCCCGCACCCGGGACTGCAGATTCTCCTCGGTGAGGTCGGGACCGCGCCCAGCGAAACTGTCAGCCAGCATGGACTCGAAGGCACCATGGGCGGCCTCGATGGGCACAACTCGCAGGTCGATCCCCAGCCGGTCGGCCAACTCCGTTGCGTCCTGGCGGGAATGCACCGAGCTGAACCGGGAGGGC
>JANPEN010000102.1:0-5318 GCA_031422955.1 Acidimicrobiia bacterium | reverse complement strand
GAATCCGGCTTGCACGTCGGGTGGCGGCGTCAGGTCGGCGTGTCAGCGCTAGCGAACCGACGACACTCGGCGACCGACAGGGAGACGAGTAACAAGCACGAAAGCCGAGCAGCAAGCACAGCAGCAAGCACAGCAGCAAGCTGGGTATGAACCACAAGAGCCGTGCAGCAAGCCCGCGTGCCTGGGCGGGAACCCGCTCTGCGCTAGCGCCGCATGGCGTGTTGGGGAACCCGGCTTGCAGGAGGGGTGGCGGCGTCAGGTCGGCGTGTGAGCGCTAGCGAGCCGCCGACACTCGGCGACCGACAGGGAGCCGAGCAACAAGCACAGCAGCCGAGCAGTAACTACGTGTTTCTTTCGGTGGTGGCCCGTTCGATGTCGTAGAGCTCCTCGAGGCCGGCTAGCCCGGCCAGGCCGCGGTAGACGCCGTTGCGGGCCCGCAGGTCGCCGGCCGCCTGGTTGGGCTGGTCCCGCTGGCGCTGGTAGAGCTGGCGCACGGCCTCCATGGCGGCGCACTGGCCGCTCATGGGGTCGATGACCATGGCGTAACCCATCTCACCCCACTGGTTCGGGGGACGAACGTCGAGCATGGTCATGGCCACCAGCGGGACCGACACGCGTCGCGGGGCTTCGACCCATTCGTCCTCGGTGCCGGGGAAGAGCATCACCGCGTCGGCGCCGGCGGCCACGTAGGCCTCGCAGCGTTCAAGGGCGGCTTCGAAGCTCTCGTGGCGCACCGCCCCGGTCCGGGCGATCAGGGCGAAGTCGGGGTCGCGGCGTTGCGCCACCGCCACCTCGATCTTGGCGACCATGGCGGCTACCGGCACCAAGTGCTCCACACCACGATGGTGGCTGACTCGTTTGGGGGCGACCTGGTCTTCCAGTTCCACCCCCACCGCTTGGGTCGCCTCGAACTCCCACATCATGCGAGCCACGTGCACTGGGTCACCGAAGCCGACCCCACCGTCGATGACCAGCCCAATCGATGAACGCCTGGTGATGGCCCGAGCGAAGCCGGCGAGCTCGTCGACGGTGAGCAATGCCTCCGACAGCGCAAGCTGGTAGCCGAGGCCGCCGCCGGAGAGGTAGCCGCTCTCATAGCCGAGCTCCTCGCAGAGGCGTGCGGTGAGCGGGTCCAGGCACAACGGCGCCATGAGCGGCGGCGCGTTGTGCGTAGCGGCCGCGTGGAGGCGTTGGCGGAACTGCTGCCGGTTCACCTCGCGTTCTGTTCTGGTCGGTCTACTGCCGCGGCGGCGACCGCTGCCGCGGCGCTGGTGCCGGCAATGCGGCCGAACACCGAGCCCGCCACCAGGCCGGTTCCGCCGGGATAGTTGTGGTAGAAGAGCCCGCCCACCAGCTCGCCGCAGGCGAACAGCCCGGGAATTGCCTCCTCGGCGGTGTCGGCCACCGCGCAGGAGGTAGACACTCGCAGCCCTCCGAAGGTGAAGGTGATCCCGCAGGTCACCGCGTAGGCCTCGAAGGGGGCGGTGTCGAGCGGGTTGGCCCAGTTGGTCTTGGGGAAGGCCACCCCGGGGGTTCCCCGACCATCTTTGACGGCAGGGTTGAAGGTCACCTCGGTCTGCACCGCGGCGTTGAAGTCGGTGATGGTTTCTAGGCAACGCTGGGGGTCCACGCCCTCGAGCTTGGTCACCAACTCCTCCAACGTGTCCGCCTTCACCTTGGTCACCTGGCGGATGCGGTACTCGTCGCGTAAGAGGTGGGTGACCTTGGCGTCAAAGATCTGCCAGGCGAACATGTCGGGCTGGTTGAGGATCACCGCGCCGTACTTGGCGTAGGTGTAGTTGCGGAAGTCCGCCCCCTCGTCCACGAAGCGTTCGCCGCGGGCGTTGACCATGATGCCCAGGGGATAGGAATGCTTCTGGAAACCGTCGCCCACGGCCAGATCCCCGAAGGGCGGGGCGTTGAGGTCCCAACCCACCGCGTGGGATCCCGACCAGTGGCCGTAGGGCATGGCGCCGATGTCCAGGGCCATGCGAATGCCGGCGCCGGTGTTGAACTTGGTGCCGCGCACCTTGGCCAGGTCCCAGTTGGGGCCCAGGTACTTGGCCCGCCACTCGGCGTTGGCCTGGAACCCGCCGGCGGCCAGGACTACCGCCTTGGCCGGCACTGCATGGACCCGACCATCGTGGCGGAGCTTGATCCCTGTCACCGCCCCGTGCTCGTCCACGATGAGGGACTGGGCGGTGGCTTGGTAGACGAGGCGGATCCCCTCCCGGCGGCAGGCCTTGTGTTCCAGTTCGACCAGGCCCTCGCCACCGCCCCAGGCTTCTACGGCCAGGCCACCCCAGAAGGTGAATTTGCCGTCCACCTTGAAGGCTTGGCGGCCGTAGCTGGGTTGGAAGCGGACCCCCTTGGTCTGCATCCAGGCCAAGGTGGGGAAACTGTTGGTGACCAGTACCTCGACCAGCTCGGGGTCGGCCCGGTACTGGGTGACCCGAGCCATGTCCTCGAAGTACTCCTGGGCGGTGTAGCTGCCGAAGTTGACGTTGGTGCGCTCGTCCTCGGTGAGGTCGGGCATGAGGGCGACCAGATCGTCCACGCCGTTGAACACCACGCGCATGGCTCCCGCCGTGTAACGAGTGTTGCCGCCACTCTGGGACTCGGGGGCGGCGTCGACCATCAGCACCGAGGCGCCCCCCTCCCTGGCGGCCAAGGCGGCACAGGCGGCGGCGTTGCCCGCCCCGACGATCACGACATCAACGGCTTCGAAGGTCTCGCTCCCCATGGCGCGAACCCTAGAGCAGGCAGCCCATCCATCGGATCCATCGGCAACGGATTCACCACCTATGCATGCCAACGCGGGAACCGAGTCAGTCGGTCGAGTCGACGACGACTGCCAGTCCTCAACCTCGTCTCCCCGGGCCCCCGTCTCGCGCTGGCATGGCCCGCTCGCTGGTGTGGCCACCGCCGGGCTGGCCCTGGGAGTGGCCGAGTTGGTGGCAGGGGCCGCCAATCAGTTGTCTCCGGTGGTGTCGGTGGGCAACCGCGTGATCGACAATGTTCCGGTGGCGGTGAAGGACTTCGCCATCGACACGTTCGGCACCAACGACAAGCCGGCGTTGATCATCGGCACCCTGGTTGGGTTGGCCCTCTTCGCCGCCGTCATCGGCGGGTTGGCCCAGCGGCGGGCCCATTGGGGGTGGCTCGGTGTCGGGGCCTTTGGTTTGCTCGGAGCCTGGGCCGCCCTGAAAGATGTTTCCGCTACCACCCTCAGCGTGGCGCCCAGCTTGGCCGGAGCGCTGGTGGCCGCGGTGGCGTTGCAGCTGACGCTGCACGGTGTTCCCTCTCGCCCCGCCCGGAAGCCTCATGACGCCAAGCCATTGGCCTCCCCGCATCGGGAGCCCCAGTATGGGGGGAGTCGCCGGGTGTTTCTCCTTGGCCTGGGCGCCACCACCGGGTTGGCGGCCATGTCGGGCGGCGTGGGTCGGGCGTTGCGCAGTCGCTTCGACGTGGCTGCGGCCAGGGCCAAGTTGCGCTTGCCCGCTGCGGCCCAAGCCGCGATCGCCATACCTGAAAGTACGCAGCTGTCGGTGGCGGGGATTACCCCCTTCTTTACCAGCAACGCCGACTTTTATCGCATTGACACGGCCCTCACCGTGCCCCAGGTGGATCCTGACACCTGGCGGTTGAAGATCACCGGTATGGTCGAGCGAGAGTTGGAGTTTTCTCTGGAGGAGTTGCTTTCCCGACCGTTGGTGGAACGGGTGCTGACTTTGGTCTGTGTGTCCAACGAGGTCGGGGGCACACTGGTCGGTACGGCCACCTGGCTGGGGGTACCGCTGCGGGAGCTTTTGGAAGAGGCGGGCGTGCAAACGGGGGCGGATCAGTTGGTTTCGCGCTCAGTGGACGGTTACACCGCCGGCACCCCCACCCAGGCCGTGCTCGACGGGCGCGACGCCCTCCTGGTTTTCGCCATGAACGGGGAACCGTTGCCTACCGAACACGGCTTTCCCGCCCGGCTGATCGTGCCCGGCCTGTACGGCTACGTGTCGGCCACCAAATGGGTGACGGAGCTGCAACTGACCCGTTTCGATGATTTCGACGCGTACTGGGTTCCGCGCGGGTATGCCCGCATGGCTCCGGTGAAGACACTGAGTCGCGTCGACACACCGCGTGGTTTGCAACGCATCCCGGCGGGGAAAACTCCAGTGGCTGGCGTCGCCTGGGCCACCCATCGCGACATCAGCAAGGTGGAAGTCCGGGTCGACGATGGGCCCTGGCAGGCGGCCACGTTGGCTGTGGCCGGCAACCTCGATACGTGGCGGCAATGGGTGTTCGAGTGGGAAGCAACTCCCGGTCGACACGCCATCACCAGCCGTGCCTTCGATGGGCAAGGCCAGCCGCAAACCGAGGAGCGCACCGCACCGCTTCCCGATGGTGCCACTGGCTGGCACCAGGTCGTTGTGCTGGTGGACTAGCGATTTCTTCCAAATCGGTAAGTCACCAATCCAAGTTCAGCATCGGATCCGAATAAACAGCATCAGATCCGCACACACCCCGAAGTAAGACTTTCAAGGAGAACAATCATGCGTCACAACCGTTCTGCCCGTGCCCTCATTGCTGCCCTCAGCCTCACCGGCGCCTTGGGATTGGCCGCTTGTGGCGGGGACGAAACCGGTTCCGGTAGTGCGCTTTCCGCCACCACTGTGGCCGGGGAAGCCACCTCCGATAGGGCCGTGACCGGTTCATCAATGAGCGGCTCGGAGAACGCCATGATGGGCGCCTTCGGCCCGGCCTGTTCGAGCGTTCCCCAGACCGGGGCGGGCAGCTTCGCCGGCATGGCTCAGGCTCCTGCGGCCACTGCCGCTTCGGCCAACCCGGTGCTTTCAACCCTGGTCGGGGCCGTGCAGAAGGCCGGCTTGGTTGACACCTTGAACGGTCCGGGACCCTTCACCATCTTCGCCCCGGCCAACGACGCCTTCGGTAAGGTCGACCCTGCGGCCCTGAACGCCGCCCTGGCCGATCCCACCGGTGCGCTGACCAAGATCCTCACCTACCACGTGGTGGCGGGCGAGAAGCTCGACCCCGCAGCCCTGCTCGCTGCTGGCACCCTCGAGACCGTGCAGGGTGGTTCGGTGAAGGTGACCGGTTCCGGTGAGAACATCATGGTCAACGGGGCCAAGGTCATCTGCGGCAACGTGCAGACGGCCAACGCCATCGTGTACATCATCGACGGTGTTGGCCGTCTGCACGTTGCCGCAGATGACCTTGGCCCCGTTGACCATGATGTTCTTACCGGAACCGGTCACCTTCACCGAACCACCCTGCACGGTCTCGAGGGTGCCAGCAGCGAGCAGGGC
>JANPEN010000101.1:0-3623 GCA_031422955.1 Acidimicrobiia bacterium | reverse complement strand
CGTGGTCCTCGACCCACCGTTATGGCGACCGATAGCGGCGCGACACTGCGTCCTCCCCTGACTTTCGTTTTCGCTCGGAGAACGTGCCCGTACGTGCGACGGGGGCCACCAAGGCCCTCCCGTCCTGGGCCAGGTGCCGGCGTTGCGCTTCCCGGAAGTGGCTGGGCGCCGCTGCTCCTTGGCGGGTGAAGACCGTCACTCGACGGCCCTCACCGCACCTTCCTCACTCGCCGAGCGGCGTCCAGAAGACGTGCGTCACGCGCGTCACCCCGCCGGGAAGGTTGTCGACGTAGACGGAGCCGTTGGCGCGGCTCGCTTGTGAAAACGGCTTGGAGCGGCCGGGCAGCGCCGCGGTTGACCCTGCGATGGTCGTCGTGCCATCGAGGTGGGAGTAGATCGTCTTGAGCTGGTAGTAATCGTGCGCGTTGGGGTGCTGGTTCGTCGTCGGATCGTTCGTGTAGTCCATGCAGGTGTCGAGGTTCGCATTGCCGAACGCCTCGTCTTGATGGTCGAGACCCAACGTGTGTCCGATCTCCTGACAGGTGACGAGAGCCCGCCACGCGGGGGTGTTGTACGTCGTGGTGTTGAAGTACGTGTCGTTGAGTTTGACGTAGCCCTTGGTGATGTGGTCCCCGGAGAGGTAGATCCCCGCGATCCCGAGCCAACCATTGTTGCCATACGTGTAGTCACAAACGCGCACCTGACCGGTGACGGCTGCACAGCGCTGCCGCGTGCGCTTGTCGGACGCATCCGTCGGGCCAACCTTAATCGCGAGGTCGGCTGTATTCCAATCGTTGCCGGCAGTTGTCAGCGACTCCTGCCACGTGTTCACCACGCTGTCCACCAGTGTGAGGGAGACGTTGCTGCTGCTCGTGCGGGCCCAGTGGTAGCCACCCCACGAGTGACTCGCCGAAGCCGCGGTGGCGAAGACCGCGAGAGCTGCGAAAACGATAACGAGCCGTTTCACGTTTCCTCCATGAAATCGTCAAAAAAGTACCGGCAACTTCTGTCTTATTTATAGCAAAGGGGAGCACCAGCGCCAAACGGCCGGCGTTCGGCCGTCGGACCCGGATAGGTGCGGTTCGCATGCGCTCGAGCCCGCAGAGTTTGGAAGGGAGCACCTACGTCCTGGTGGGTGGGCGATATTCATCCTCGGTGACGTGCCCCAGTGGGTGGCGACGCCGTCGTCGGCGTGTTCGTGCAGGGCCAGGTGGGTCATGAAATGCTCGGGGCCGGCTCCGTGCCAGTGCTCCTCGTCGGGCTCGAAGCGCACGGTATCGCCGGCGCGGATGACCTCGGGCGGCGCGCCGCGGCGCCGAGCGAGCCCCATGCCTTCGGTGACGTGCAAGACCTGGCCCAGGGGGTGTCGGTGCCAGGCCGTGCGGGCGCCGGGGGTGAAGTGAACGCTCACCACATGCAGCCGGGACGGGTCCGGCGGGGCCGCGAGGTCCCCGACACTTACACCCCGCCTACCCCCAATCCCCACTCATCTGCGAAGAGCCCCATTGTTGGCTGACCCCCGCCGACTGCGCGGGGAGAGGCGAACCCGGGGGCTCACCTCTCGGTGCCAGGCACTCGAGGTGAAGGCTTCGGTACGTGGCCAGCCTCGTCACCCTCGAAATAGGGTGGGTTAACACCCTGATTCAGGAGTGGATACCACCCTAAAACGAGGTATTATGATACGGTAGGGGTATGGCCGAGAATCCGTTCGTCTACTCGCGCGTCCTGGCCCCCGGTGATGTCGTCAACCGTGAGGCGGAGGTCGATGCGCTGCTCGAGGACGCCCTTGGGGGACACTACGTCCGGCTCGTCGCTCCCCGGCGGTACGGCAAGACGAGCCTGATGGGCAAGGTCCTGGCGCAGGCCAAGCGTCGCCATAGGGTGACCGGCGTCTTGGTGGACTTCTTCGGGGTCGTAAGCCTGGCCGATGTCGCGATCCGCGTCGAGCGTGCCTACGCCCATCACCTCGACGGCGGCCTGCGCACCAAGGTCGAGAGTCATCTCAAGACCCTCGGCCTTGGCCTGTCGCTCGGGGTCCAGGGCATCTCTGTCAGGCTCCATCGGCGCTCGGACGACGTCGACCCCCTGCCTGCGCTGCACGCGCTGCTCGACCTGCCGCGCGAGGCGAACCGGCATACCGGCAGGCGGGTCCTCGTCGTGTTCGACGAGTTTCAGGACGTCCTGGCGTTGGATGGGGTGGACGGGATCATCCGCAGTCACATCCAGCATCAGGGCGAGGTTGCGTCCTATGTGTTCTGCGGCAGCCAACCCGGGATGATGGCGCGCCTGTTCGGGCAGCGAGACCGCCCCCTGTTCGGTCAGGCAAAGGCGATGGAACTCGGTCCGCTCCCAGACGCTGACCTGGGCGCCTACATTGAGCGGCGCTTCGCAAAGAACAACCGGTCCGCGGGCGAGGTCCTCCAAGCGCTGCTCACCACCAGTCGGGGCCACCCCCAGCGGGCGATGTTCCTGGCCCACCACCTCTACGCGCAGGTCAGATCGGGCAAGTCTGCGGATGCAGTCCACTGGCAGCTGGCATTGGACGCTGCCCTCGCCGGCGTCGACGAGGAGTTCGAAGCGCACTGGCGAGCACTCAAGGTCGTCGATCAACGTGTTTTGCGGGCCATCGCCACCTACGGCTCGCCCTACCGAGAGGACGCCATCGATTCGCTTGCCCTGACCTCAGGCGCGATCGCGGCCGGGCTGACACGCCTACGCGACAACGGCGAGGTGACACGCGACGGCTTTCACATCATCGATCCACTGTTGGAGTTCTGGATCCGCCGCCGCTTCTAACCGGTCGGCGCACCCCTACCCGGGGCTGGTGTATTGAGCGGTCGAAGTGGGGACTCGTCGAGATGGACCTCGTACGAAGGGCCGGCTGGTTGTCGAGGGTCGCGTCGACCAGGATGGGAGCCGCCCGAAGTGTGACGGCAGTTGACACAGTTCTGTGACGAATTGGCACACTTCGCGCGCCTGCTGTGACGTGTGATCTGTCTTCATAGTGGTCATGGAGTTCGGCCACCATCCACGCCTGTCGATGGCTCGTTGGGCTTCTTCCACGACCCCCTGCTCGGAGGTAGCCTTGTGGTCATGGCGACGCAGCAACCACCCGCGATTCGGCGGTTCACCGCCGACGAGGTGTGGCGGATGGTCGAGATCGGCTTGCTGCATCCCGATGAGCCGTATGAGCTCATCGACGGGCAACTGCGGTACGTGAGCCCGCAGAGCCCACGGCACGCCGAGATCATCCGGCGCCTCACCGCATTCTTGGTGGGGGCGTACGAGCCGATGTTTACGGTCGGTGTCCAGCTGCCGATCGGGGGTTTCGTCGATCAGATTCCCGAGCCGGACGTGGCGGTCACACATCCGGTCGCGTCAATCGACGCGCCACATCCGCGCGCCGGCGAGACCCTGCTGCTCATCGAGGTCTCGGACAGCAGCATCGCGTGGGACGTTCGCAAGGGTGGGATCTATGCGTCGGCCGGCGCGCCGTTGTACTGGCGTATCGAGGTCGCGCGCCAGGTCGTCGTGGTCCACGAGGGGCCCCGGGCAGACGGCACTTGGAACGTCGTGTCCGAGGTCGCGGTCGATGGTGTGCTCGTGCTGCCAGGCATCGACCA
>JANPEN010000100.1:0-9419 GCA_031422955.1 Acidimicrobiia bacterium | reverse complement strand
CCAACTGCTGCGCTTCGCCGGCCAGCTCGGGTTGATAGCAACAGGAGTCCATGGTCTGGATATCGTGTCGGAGCTGATCGATGAAAGCTCCGTACCGGCCCGCTGACATAGAACCATGTTAGTCGAGGCGGACCGGTACGGCCAGGAAATGTGTCGGATAAAACAAAAAAGATTGGGTGCGGCGTGGCGGTATCGGCGGACCGGTTTGGGGTTAGATGATTCGCAATCGCCTCGCATCCCGATCAGCGGGAACGACTCTCTTTGCCGGCAGCGCTTCGCGACCAAGACCGACGCCCGACGGGCCGTCGCCCGATTCATCGACAGCTACAACCACCGGCGACGCCAGCCCAGCGAGGCGGTGATTTCGCTCATCCGGAAGGGCTGCAGCTCCGCGGGTGCGTGCGCGGTGTCCTCATCGGGGCCGGGCAGGGTGCCGTCCACGACGTAGATCCGGGCGCCGACCCGTGCTCGGGTGATGGCCACATACCCTTCCTCGAAGGAGGACACGTCCGTCGGAACATACCGGGCGGTGTCATGCGTGGCGCCCTGCACCCCGTAGGTGGTGCGAGCGTAGCCATGCTCGAGATGACCGGCCGTAAGGTAACGGTGCGGGACCCGGACCGTGCCCTCGCGCTCAAAGCGCACAAACAGGATCGTTGCCGGCAATGGCGGTGGTGGTGCCCGCGGACCCGTTCTTCACGTGCTCGCGTGAACCGACGGGGTGCAGCGTGCGGTCGTTGCGGCGAGCCACGATCAGATCACCGACCTGAAACTCGCGGCCCGCGACGCTCAACGCCGGCCCGTCGAGTTCGCCGTTCGCTTTGAGCACCATCCGGGCCCGTTCTGCTCGACCATCGCCCCTGCTAGCTCTACCGCCAATCGTCCGTCTGCGGCCGCACCGGTGGCACTGATCCGCACGAGAAGAAAGCGCGAAGCGAGGAGCACGACGTCACCCGGCTGGTCGGGCGAGCCGAACCGGGACAGGATGGTTCGTAGCCCGACCGCGTGGGGCAACGACCCCAGCTCGAGCGGGGAGTAATACTTCTCGCTCGACTCTTGGGCGAACTTGAGCTCGGCAGAGAGAATCGGCCGCGACAGGGCCACCGCGGCGACGATGACCTCACCTCCTTGGCTGGGCGTGAGCACCCGCTCGTAGCCGGCAACCACATCCTCCGGCTGAACGATGCACAGCTCGGACGCAACGAGCCAGGGAACGACTGAAGTCCAATGCAGACCAGTAATGGACCCTTCCTCCCGCACGGTCACCCCGGCCAGGACAGATCGACCAACGTCTCTAACACCTCGTGGTTAACCACCTGTCACCGCCTCTCCTGATGGGGGTGCGATGACCAACACGATGCCCACCGTGATGGCCATGAGCACGATCCCGCGCCGCAAAGCCCTACGCCGTCCCATGCCCGACCCGACCCCCCACACCAACCTGGGTCGGCACCGTCACCCGCCGGTCACCGCCGGGACTACTGGCGGCGTTCCCTTGTCTTGTTCGGGATGATCGATGCCGGCCACCCGGTAGGCGTGGTGCTCATCAAGGGTCTCCTGGGCCAATAGGGCGGCGGCCAAACGCTCGAGTTGCTCACGATGGCGGCCCAACAAGGCAACCGCGTCGCTATAGCAGGCGGTGACCAGCACCTTGATCTCACCATCAACCAACTGCCGGGTCGCCTCGCTCGGCGCACGGCTATCGCCGGGATACCAGATTTCGCCATTGGGGTTGGGCAACACGGTGATGGGCCCGACCGCCTCGCTCATCCCCCACCGACCAATCATCTGACGGGCAATAGCGGTGACCTGCTCGAGGTCGGATTCCGCTCCGGTGGTGACGTTGCCGAACACCACCTCTTCCGCGGCCCGGCCCCCCAGCGCACCGGTGATGCGACCCCGGAGGTAAACCTCGTCATAGCCGTATCGATCCGCGGAGGGCGCCTGGAAGGTGACCCCCAGGGCGTTGCCGCGGGGAATGATGGAAATCTTGCGTACCGGGTCGGCCCCAGGGATGAGCATGCCCAACAATGCATGACCGCCCTCGTGGTAGGCCGTGCGGGTGCGTTCTTCCACGCTGAGGGTGATATGCCGTTCAGCCCCCAGGAGAATGCCCTCCAAAGCGTCGGTGAAATCGGCCAGGGTCACTGCGGTACGGCCCCGTTTGGCGGCCAGCAGGGCGGCCTCGTTGACCAGGTTGGCCAGATCCGCGCCGACCATGCCAGGGGTGGTGGCGGCCAGCGCAGCCAAATCGGCGTCGGGGGCCAGCTTCACGTTCCGGCTGTGCACCTCCAAGATGGCTTTGCGGCCCACGATGTCGGGCGGGTTGACCACCACCCGACGATCGAACCGGCCTGGGCGCAGCAGGGCGGGGTCCAACACCTCGGGCCGGTTGGTGGCCGCAATCACAATGACGCCTTCCGCACCGGTGAAACCGTCCATCTCGGTCAGGATCTGGTTGAGGGTTTGCTCGCGCTCGTCCACCCCACCCAGGCTGGCGCCCCCTCTGGCTCGTCCGATGGCGTCGAGCTCGTCGATGAAGATGATCGAAGGTGCCACTTTTTTGGCCTGGGCGAAGAGATCTCGAACCCGACTGGCCCCTACCCCCACGATCATCTCGATGAACTCACTGGCGCTGGCGGTGAAGAACGGCACGTCGGCCTCGCCGGCTACCGCCCGGGCCAGCAAGGTCTTGCCCGTGCCGGGTAGGCCCGAGAGCAACACCCCCTTGGGCAGCTTGGCTCCCACCTGACGATACCGATCGGGATCTTTAAGCATGTCGACGATCTCGACCAGCTGCTCTTCGACCTCGTCGATGCCGGCCACATCGGCGAAGGTGGTGCGCGGTCCCCCCGCCTCGTCGGCCCGAATGGCTCGGGAGCGACCCAGCCCGCCGATGCCGCCCATGCCGCCGGCCCGCTTGGCCAGGTAGCGGCTGCCGAAGATGAACAGGCCCACTAGCAACAAGGTCGGTCCGAAGTTAACCAGGATGGTCTGCAGCAACGAGGGGTCCTCGAACAACGGCTTGGCCTCGACCCGCACGCCGTTCTCACGCAACTGAGCCAACAGGTCGTCATCGGCGAAGGTTGGGCGTTCGGTGGAAAAACGCGCATAGGTGCTGGTTTGCTCGCCGTCGGTCGCCTTCCCCCCGGCGTCGCTCTTGGCTGGGTCAGCGGGCAGCCTCCGCTCCTGGCGCAACGTGCCCTGGATGGTGTCGCCCTTAGCGCTGACCGATTCAACGTTGTCCTCGTCCAACTGGGCCAAGAACTCGGTGTAGGACAGGGTTTCCACCGTCTCCGGGTTGACCAATGCCGATCCGATCACATAGTTGGCGCCGGTGATAACGGCCAGGATCAACAGAAAACGCCAACCAGGGCGACGTATCCACGAAGTCGGGCCCGGGGGTTGACCCTCGTCCCCAGCCGGTGGTTGGTCGCGGTCACCGCCCTCCACCCGCCAGGGTTGACGCGGCGGCGGCGGCTCGGGCGGCGGCTTGGCCTGTCCGGGCCGCGAACGATCCGAAACCGGACCAATCCGGCGGCCCCGAGGACGCGGTGGAGGGTCGAGTCGGCTGGCGGCGACCGCCGGCTTCTGAGCAGGTCCGTCGGGTACCGCTGGCGTGTTGATGCTTGCTCCCATCACTGATCAACCACGCCACCGGCGAGGTTGTTGGCAGGCCTTTACCCCGCAGCAGAGGGACCGAACCCGCCAAGCAGTCCGTTCAGGCTAGCCTCCAGCTACGCGGCCAGGTCGGCCATCACCACGGCGTCGCCATGTTGTTCGTCGCTGAGGCGGCCGACATAGGTGTTGTAGAGATCGAGCGAGCCCAAACGAACCACTCCAACCCGGAGGGGGAAAGCAAACACGGTCTGCTCGGATCGACTACCAGCCGAAGGCCGCCCTCAATGCCGTCCGCCGTCAGCGCGGCCAACTCACCAACGTTGGCCAAGCCATAGGCGCCGAAGACGCACACGAGGAAAGCGGCGGTCCCGCAGTCCAGATCGGCCCCGTGGGGTTGCTCAAGCAGGTGTCGTCGCCTTCCGTGAACGTCTGAACGTTTTCGATACGGTGATGAACCGCAACTCAATCGCAACTAAATTGCGCACAATCGAAACCTCTGTGTAATGTAGGTGGCCTTCCCGCGGGCGGCGGATCGAACGGCAAGCATCTGGCGCAGCACGAACGGCGGGCTGCTCGAATCGGCACCTGGAGCAGTCATGTCTCGCGTGGATCCTCTCCGCATCACCCACTCCCGCCTGGTAAGGAAGGCCGTCCGCCGACTGGCCGTCTTGGGCGCCCTCTTGGCCGGCCTGACCATCACCCGGCTAGCCGCAGCATCGGGGGCCGAAGATCCCATCGTCGCCCTGTGTCAAGTCAATGCGGCCACCACGCCGGTGTCCTTTGTGCTCACGTCGACGGCCCCCGACGCGCTGAAAGGCCTGGTGGGACGCAACAGCCGTCCGACCGCCTGTACCCCGTGACCCCGCGCCCCCGCCGATCAGCCCCCCGTGCAGGTTCGGTCCAGCAGGCTCAACTGCGCGGCGGTACCGATGGCGATGAGAACCTGCCCTGGGGCCAGCCGCATTGCCAGTGAGGGGTTGGTGGTAAAGCTCCCGTCGCCCTGACGCACGGCCAACACCAGCGCTCCGGTCTGCTGCTGCAACTCGGCTTCGGCCAAGGTGGCGCCCACCACCGAGGAGGCCTCCCCCACCGTTACCTCCTCCAGACGAAACTCCAAGCTGCCGTCGTGCATGACCACGTCGAGAAACTCCGCCACGTTCGGCTGCAACACATAGGCGGCCAGTCGGGAGCCGCCGATGGCCTGTGGATTGACCACGCGATCCGCGCCGGCCCTGCGCAGCTTCTCCTCGTTGGACTCCAACCGGGCCCGAGCCGCGATGAACAACGAAGGCCGCAGGGCCCGAGCGCTCAAGGTCACTAGCAAGTTGGCCGCGTCGTTGTCCAGGGCCGCCACCAAGGCTCTGGCCCGCTCGACCCCCGCCGCCTGCAGCACCGCGTCTTCGGTGGCATCGCCCTGCACGCTCAACCCGCTGACCCCGGCTAGACGCTCAGGATCCATGTCGATGACCACCAGGGCCTGGCCGCTGCCGGTCACCACCTTGGCCAAGGCCCGGCCCACCCGGCCCCAGCCGCAGACGATGACATGATCGGACAGCTCGCTGATGCGGCGTTGCATACGCCTCCTCCCGTACAGGTCCCGTAGACGACCCTCAAGCACGGTCTCCAACACCGCCCCGAAGGTGTAAAGGGTGGTGGCCGTTCCCGCCACCGCTAGCACCATGGTGAAGGTCCGCTCATCCCGATTGAGCGGCCGTACCTCTTGGAATCCCACCGTCGTCACCGTGATCACGGTCTGATAGAGCGCATCGTGCACGCCGAAGCCGAACGCGACATACCCTCCAGTGCCTCCGGCCACGGTGAACAGCAACGCCGCCACCGCCACCTCCACCCGCGTCCAGTCAGAAGGAAGCCGCCGGGACCGACCGCGACGCGATCGAAGGCGCCCGAGCAGGCTCATGCCCCGCTGCCTCACCGGGCGGGCCGGCCGCGTCTTTCCGACATCGGCGCAACCATGACCACCCGGTCACCGTCGTGTCAAACGAAGTCCCCTCGCCTGGCATGACGGGACTTGCCGGGCCAGTCGGGCTGACCTGGCAGGACGGGCTGAAGCCGACGCCAATACCAAGACGTACGGTGGACCGTTTGGCGTCGATCTCGAGCAGCCAGGGTGGCGGGGCTTTGCGCCCGAGCAGGCGGGAGGACAACAGCAGCCCCCGGAGCCCGGGCTGGGCCTGAGCCTTCCTGCCGGCGAGTCCTCGCTCAGCCCGAGTGGGCGGCGAGGAACTCGGCGGTGGCGGCCATGGCCGACGCGTGGTGCTCTGGCTCCTTCCAGTCCTCTACCAGGGTGGCATTGGGGGCGAGTTCCGCCAGCGTGCGGGAGCTGGATTCAGGGTGGTACAGGTCGTTGCCGAGCAGCACCAGCAACGGCGTGGTGCACGTTTTCACCCATTCGGTGCCCACTGTAAAGAGAAAATCGTCGGTGGCGTACATGTTGTGCTTGAAGCTTTCCCAAGCCACCTCGGACACCTCGGGCAACTTGGGCTTCAACCGGTTCGCCCAGTCGTCGAACATGTCATAGAACGCCTGGCGGTTGTTGTCCAGACCAATCGTTTGGAACACTACGCCGGAGGCAACCCGTTCAGGGGCAGCGTCGATGAGGGCCATGATGTAGGACCCACCGATGCACATGCCGGCCACGTGGAAGCGGTCCACGCCAAGGTGATCGAGCAGGGCGAGCTGGTCCGCGGTGTAGGTGGCCCACCCGTCAGTTGCGCTGATCGGTGCCCGGGATTGCCCCGCGTTGCGTTGATCCATGGCGATCACCCGAAAGTTGGTCGACAGATGGGTTATCGGGTTCCAGGGTGTGCCTTCCCAGAAGGACACCGCTGAGCGCATCCCGCCCGGCGCGATCAGCAAGACCGGGAAACCCTCTCCGTGGTCCTCGTAGTAGAGCTTGGTGTCACCGTGTTCGAAGAAGGCCATCTCGTTATTCTCCTCATTGGTCGCGCTCGGCGGTGAAGGTCCGCTGATTCCACCACACCAGCCGGGGCGCCGCTGGACCGGTAACGTTGAGGGCTCATGTCGGGAGCTGTGACCTACGCCGCGTTCCTGGCTGCGTTCGGCCCGTTCCGCGATCTGTCCCGCTGGGCCAGGGGCGAAGGGCTGGAAATCGTCTTGCTGGTGGCTGGGGCCATTCTGCTGATCAGGATGGTCAACTGGCTGCTGGCCCGCTCGGCCCGCGGCCTGGGCGGCCGAGCCCTGTGGTCCCTGCACCCCGCGCCACCTCTGGACGACGCCGCCTTGGGGCCCGACGTGCGCCGTCGCCAGGCACTGACCCAGGCCATGGGCTGGCTGTCCACCGCGCTCATCATCCTGGTGGTAGGCGGCCTGGTGGCAGTCCGCTTCGGCGTTCCCCTCTCCACCGTGGTGCCGCCGGCCACGGTGGCGGGGGTGGCGGTCGGTTTCGGGGCCCAACGCATCGTGCAGGACGTGCTGTCCGGTTTCTTCCTGCTGGCCGAGCGGCAACTCACGGTGGGCGACGTGGTCAAGATCTCCGACCCTGGCTCCACCGAGGGGGTGGGCGGAACCGTTGAGGAGGTGACCCTGCGGGTGACCAGGCTGCGCACCCTCAAGGGCGAGGTGGTCTTCATTCCCAACGGCGAGATCCGCCAAGTCACCAACCTGACGGTGGAATGGGCCCGGCTGGTCATTGATGTCCCCTTGCGAGCCGTGGACGACGTGAACCTGGCCATTGAACGGCTCCGAGAGGTCGGCGTGGCCATGTCCGCCGATGATGCCTGGAAGGAGATTCTCCTCGAAGGCCCCGAGGTGCTCGGCGTGGAGGCGCTCGACGTGGGCATCGTGCGGGTACGGGTGGTGGCCAGGGTGCGGGCCAGCGATCAGTGGAATGCAGGCAGGGAGTTGCGCCTGCGCATCGCCTCCGGGCTGGCCGAGGCCGGGATCACCCCGCTCATGCCGATGCTGGTCCCGGGCGCCGGAGAATGAGTAAGAACCCGCTGCGGCCCTCGACGTGGCTAACGCTGAGCGTGTTCGTGGTGGCCGGGCTGCTCTACAGCCTGGTACGACCGGAGGACGCGCCAGCCACCGTGTCGGAGGCAACCCCGATGCCAGTCGTCATCGTCACCACCACGGCCACCGCCGCCACCCTCGAGGAGCCCAGCCCGGACACGACCGCGTCGCCCGCCACGTTGACGACTCCCCCAGCCAACTCGGCGCCCACCAGCGCCTTGACCACCACCACCGGCTCGACCACCAGCACCGCTCCGACCACCAGCACCGGCGCGAGCACCAGCACCGGCTCCACGACCACCGCTCCAGGAACCGGCTCCGGTAGCTCCACCACCTCCACCTCTGGCCCGGCGGGCACGTCGAGCACCGCTGGCGGCGCAACCACCACCATCTCCACCAGCCCGCCTTCCCTCTCTGGACCGACCACGTCCCCGCCCTGAGCCCGTCGGGTCCCGGGGCCGACTTGGCGGCAAGACCCGGCTATCCCATAGGGTTTCGTCACACAACGCAGTAGTCGTTGCTGCGTTGTCGAAGGCACCCCGCCACCCGCGACGGGGAACTCGCTGGCGGAAAGGAAAGGTCGGTGATGGGGATTGACCTAGCTGCGACCATGACCGATGCGATCACTGCGGCGGAAACGGTCCGAACCACGACATCGCCGAACCCCTGGGTGGGTTGTGTGTTGGTGTCGACAACGGGCGAGCGCTTCACCGGCGCCACCGAGGCACCCGGCGGTCGTCACGCCGAGATCGTGGCCCTCGACGCCGCCCGTGCTCACGATCCGCGCCTGGCTTTGGGGGCGACGGTGGTGGTGACCCTGGAGCCCTGCGGTCATCACGGTCGCACGCCGCCCTGCACCGACGCCTTGATCGCCGCCGGTGTGGGCCGGGTGGTGTACGCGGTGGATGATCCCGATCCGCAAGTGGCAGGGCGGGGAGCAACCGCCCTGCGCGCCGCCGGCATTGACGTACTGACTGGTATGGGCGTGGAGCAGGTCACCGCCCAGCTGGCCCCCTACCTCCATCATCGCCGCACCGGGCGACCCTTCGTGGTGCTCAAGCTGGCCGCTTCCCTGGACGGCGGCACCGCCGCGCCCGACGGTTCCTCCCAGTGGATCACCGGGCCGGAGGCCAGGCAAGATGGGCATCGCCTGCGGGCAGAATCCGACGCGGTGCTGGTGGGAGCGGGCACCGTGCGTCTCGACGATCCCTCCCTCACCGTGCGCCACGTCACCGCCGCCCGACAACCGTTGCGAGTGGTACTCGGGAGAGCCCCGGAGGCGGCGCTGGTCCACCCCTGTCTGGAGCTGTCGGGTCCCTTGACCGACGTGCTCGACCAACTGGGTCAACGAGGGGTGCTGCAGCTGATGGTGGAAGGGGGCGCCACCGTGGCCGGGGACTTTCATGGCCAGGGCTTGGTGCAGCGCTACGTTTTCTATCTGGCCCCGGCCCTCTTCGGTGGCCATGGTGCCCGGGGTTTGTTCGCCGGCCCGGCGGTGGCCACCGTGGAAGACCTCTGGCGGGGCCGAATCGTGTCGGTCGAACAGCTGGGCGAGGACCTACGCGTCGTGGTCGAACCGAAGAGTGGCTGATGGATACCGCACGCGGGACCACACCCCTCGGCGCGCCCTGGGCGCAGCGGTTGGCGACGACAACGCTGCCGACCCCCTGGGCCATCTTCGGCTCGACCGCCTACCGCAGCACCCTCGACGGTGTCGAGCATCTCGCCGTGACCCTAGGCGAGTTGGGCTCTACGGACGGGCCCGCCCCCTTGGTTCGTCTGCACTCCGAATGCCTCACCGGCGACGT
>JANPEN010000099.1:0-5018 GCA_031422955.1 Acidimicrobiia bacterium | reverse complement strand
CAACGAACCACACCCCACCGGGCCGCAACGCCAGCTCGGCCTCCCCAGCCGCGATGGCAACCCGGGTTTTGCCCGAACCACCCACCGCGGTAACCGTGACCAACCGGCTGGCGGCGAGAAGCTGACGCACCTGGAGTATTTCGGCCTCGCGACCGATCAGCCGCGTCGGCCGCGCCGGCAGATTAGTCAGGCTCGACCCACTCCCTCGCCTACCGTGCTCATGGATGGATGGCAACCCCGGGGTGGAACCAGGTAGTAGCCAGGCCAGCTCGGGAGCGTGAAGCAGGATTTGTTGCTCCAATCCGCTCAACTCTGTGCTCGGGGCCAGGCCCAACTCGTCACCGAGTAGACGCCGCAGGCGCTGGAAGGCGGCCAGGGCATCGGCCTGACGGCCGCTGCGGTACAAGCACAAAATCAGCTGGCCCCACATGCGCTCGCGAAAAGAGTGTTGCTCGACCAGGCCCTCCAATTCACTGACGAGCTCGCCGTGGCGACCTAACGCCATTTCGGCGTCGATACGTTCCTCTAGAGCCAGTACTCGAAGGCCGTCGAGCCGCTGGGCGGTAGCCCTGAACGGCTCTTCCTCGGCGAGGTCGGAGAAGGCCGGGCCCCGCCATAACGACAGGCCTTCGGACAGGTGGTGCGCGGCGAGCGCGACCTCTCCGCGGCCCAGCGCGGCGCGACCGGCCCGCAGCAACTGCTCGAAACGAGCTGAATCGACCAAGTCGCCGCCCACGACCAGCCGATAACCCGGCTCCGCCCGCACCAAGACCTGTGGGGACCCTCCAGCAGAAAGGCTCGGCTCCAACAACTTACGGAGCTGGCTCACGTAGGTCTGGACAACGGCTACAGCGGTGGCGGGCCGCTGCTCGCCCCACACGCCGGCAACTAGTGCATCCACGGACACCACCTCGTTGACATGGAGCAGCAGCACGGCCAGCAGGCGACGTGGCTTTTCGCTCATGGGATGCACAGCGAACCCGTCCAACGCAACCTCAAGCGGGCCTAACACGCGGAACTCGACGTCCTGCTGGATCGGCCGGAAATCCCGAACGGCGCCCAGGACGTCGGTTGTCGTGGTCGTGGTCGTGGTCGTGGTCTCCACTGCTGCCCCCTCATTGTTTCGGTCCTGCAGACCGACAGACCCATCCTCGTCCGAAATGACCCGGCCGGCTGCGTCCAGTGACACCGTCACGCTGGGTAGTCCTACTCAGGTGGCCAGCGCCGTTCGGGGGTCTGCGCATCACCGTTGATGACGACTGCGACCCCGGCGAACACCCACCGTGCCTGGGCAATGCCGCTAACGAGCGACATGCTTCACCCGGCCCGCTCTGCAGCGGTCCTGCAGTGAACCTACAGCGCGGGCCGGCACTCTGACATCCAACGAGTCCTCTCGAAGGACAACGGACAAAGAAGGAGAGGCCATGAGTACCAAGACCGTAGAGCGATCGATCACCCAACGGAACACCGGATCCACGGCGGACCCACCCTCAATACGCCACCGGCACCCAGTTCCTGCCAAAGGTCGGATCTGGGTCGTGGCCGCCGTTGTCGGTGTCGCCGGCGCGATCGCCGTGTCCGGGATGCTGTGGAACCGGACCACAGGCGACCAGCCCGATGGCACGAGCCGAACGGCGCCACAACCCAGCGCATCCGAGATCGGTACAGACGAAGCTATACGCGCAGAAGACGTGGTTCGAATGTTTGGCCTGGGTGTGCTCAGGCCTGAACCCGTGACCGCACCGAGCAGCGCTAATCCTGATGATCTCGCGCTGGCATTCGCCCAGGCGGAATTCGGCGCAGGTGTGCCGGTGACCCCGGCAGCGGCCACATCTGATGCTGAGCGTGCGTTCCTTGAGATCGGAGCGTTGTGACCTGTTCGGACGCCGAGTTAGGTAGGCACCCAAGTGCGTCCTAACGCTTACCTCCTCCTCGGAGAGAACGAAGATGTGCTCGGGGGAGGGGATGGGCCTGCGTGGTGAAAAGGTGCTCGGCGCTGCCTGCCTAGACCTAGAAAGCCCGACCTAAAAAACCCGGTCGAAAAGGCTCATGACGATCTCGAACAGGATGAGCACAATGATGATCCACTCGAGACGGTGCGAGGTTTGCGAGTCCGCCTCCTCCCCCAGCATCGAATAAGTCCTAAACACCAGCTCGAGCTTGCGGTTGGTCGCTTCGATCAGCTCGTCGGCTCGGAAGACGCGCATGGCGTCGTGATAGATGCTGGCGTAATAGAGATCATCGGTCACCTTCACCGCGGCCGTGACCTGTTCCAGGACCCGAACCAATTCCATATGTTCCACCAGCAACTCCTTACGAAGCCGCTCAAAGGGCGCCGAGCCGAAGCCGCCGGTCGCTCGTCGGCGCAGAGATCGCCCGTGGGCCACGCCCACGGCGGCGCTGGCGGCGGACAGCCGAGCGTCGAGTTGGAGGTCGTACCAGTCGAGCTCGTGCACCTGCACAAGGGCGAACTCGAGCAGGGCGGCGATGTCACCCGCGTTGTGGGCGTCGTAAATCAGCGCTTGGTCGTAGCCGACTACCACGAGGTCGTGCGTGGTGTAGGACGCGGAGGCGTCACGCAGATCGGCCAGCACGGTCGGGGAGAAATCCAGCCGCTCCCCCAGGACAAGCGGCGCCAGGCTGGGATGGTCAAGGACCTGGGTCGCCGTCACGTCGTCTCGGAAGGTCCGGATGGCGTGCAGCACGAGTCGTTCGAGCGGCTCGTGCGGGATCCGGTCCGCCACCGCCGCGGCGGCCGCGGCCAACGCCTCGATGGCATCATCTCGCGCCCAGGCGTCGAGCGCGGCCGCGCTGGCAGGCGTAGCAAGCTCAACCGCCAGAGTGGCCAGGTCGTCGAGGGAACACGAGGCCGGCAAGGGAACCGTCCACACCACCGTGAGGGCACCAAACGCATAGAAGCGGGCGTACACCCCCGCCCGAAACTCGTGTTCGCCGATGCGCAGGGCACGGTCGCCGAGCCGCATCGTCACCGGCGTGTTGGCGATCACTATGGCGTCTTGTTGGCGTTCGAGGTGCAGACGAGCGACACCGCCCAGCGGCGTCCGGCGTGACCGCAGAGCCCGTTCGACGGCGACGAGATCGACCTCGTGGGCCAGATCGAAGGCGTTACACACCCGCAACTCGCCGTCGACAATGACCAGTTCAGGCGGTGGGGAGTCAGCAGCAGCGGGGATGGACCCAAGGTAGCCGCGCCGGCCGTGACCGGACTCAGGGCCGCCACCTTGATCAAGGTACGAGGTTGGACCTTGCTCAGGACCTGGCAGCACCGATCGCGGCGAATGCGCCGCTTACACAGCTCATCCGGGGCGCTACTGTGCGGCCACCGACAGAGGGAAATGCGATGGAAACGGTTGTCGTCACCGGATCGAGCAGTGGCATAGGTGAAGCGACCGCTTTGCTCTTTGCTCGAAAGGGCTACCGCGTCTTCGCCACAATGAGAAACCCCGTCGTCGGGTTCGCAAACCTTCGGGCCCTGGCAACCGCCGAGGAGCTTGCCCTCGAGGCCGTGGCCATGGACGTGAGCCGACCCGACTCGGTACACCAGGCGATGGCGACGATCCTGGACGCAGTAGGCCACGTCGATGTTCTCGTAAACAACGCGGCGATCACCGGGGGCGGGTCCATCGAAGAAGCCAGCGAAGAAAGTTGGCACGAGGTCTTCGAGACGAACTTCCATGGTGCGGTACGAACGATCCGCGCCGTGTTGCCCCCAATGCGTGCTGCCGGTCGAGGCACGATCGTCAACGTCAGCTCCGCAGCCGGTCAGGCGGCGATCGCCGGACAGGACCAGTACACGCCGACGAAGTACGCCCTCGAGGCCATGTCGGAGATCCTTGCGCAGGAAGTGCTCCGCTTCGGCATCCGAGTGGCCATCGTGCAGCCAGGCGTCACCGCTACCCCCATCTTCACGAGGAACGTCACCCTGCCCGATCCAGCGTCGCCATATGTCGAGTTCGGTCAACGCTTCGGCCGGCTGGTGGCAAAGCGGCTGCGGTCGAATCCGAACACGGCGGAATCTGTTGCTGAGATCATCCATCACGCCGTCATCACGGATTCGCCCAAGCTGCGCTACGCGGCTGCTGACTCGGCGGCACTTATCCGTTTCCGCAAGTCCCGCACCGACGAGGAGTGGGTCGACTACGGCCGCGAGATGACGAGGGAGGAGTTCGCCAACTTCACCGCTCAGTGGTGGGACAACAACCTTCCCGACTAGCGAGGAGGCGCGGGGCGACCGATCGACGGTCCCCTATTCACGCACCCACGCTGCTCATCGAGTTCCATCGCTAACTCCGACAGTGGTGTGAGCCCCTGATTGGCGACTGTCTCAGTAAATCCTGGGGTGTCGGCGGGAGCCGATGGGTTCAATAGCGTCGTGCGCTCACCATGCGGATCATGTCGTTGACGCTGTGCCAGCGCAGTGCGCTGAAACCGGCGTTCCGTAGCCAACGTTCGTAGTCTGCCGTCGAATAGGCCTGGCCGCAATCGTAAAGGTTCAGCAGGGCCACGTTGAACAGCGCGGCACGGGCCGGTTCGTGCCGGGACGGGTCGACCACGACGTTGAGGAGATGCATGGCACCACCGGGGGCGAGCGCGGCGGCGGCGTTGGCGATCAGCGCCTCGGCTGCAGCGGGCGCGAGGGTCTGGGTCACCAGGCAGATCCAGGCAGCGTCGTACTGGCCGGGCACCTCGGTGGTGGCGTCGGAGGCGAGCACCCGTACCTGTTGAGCGTGGCCGCTCTCCTCGATGAGAAGCCGGGTGGCACGGGCGATGTTCGGCAGCTCCACGACCGTCGCTTGCAGGCCGGGCACGGCATCGGCAAAGGCCGCCGCCGCGCCACCCGAGCCGCCGCCTACGTCGACGAGACGATCGCCCGCCCGCAGCTCGAGCTTGTCGAGCATGGCGAGGGCCAGCTTGACCGCGTCGGGCCGCAGACCTCGCAGCAAGTCGACCGCTTCGGGGACGTGGAGCCGCTCGTAGTCGAGCGAGCCACCGGCGCG
>JANPEN010000098.1:0-2859 GCA_031422955.1 Acidimicrobiia bacterium | reverse complement strand
GCCAGAGCGGGGGGATCGTCGTGGGGTACAACCAGCCCATCGACCTCGTGTTCGACCAACTCGGGCAGACCACCCAAGCCGCTCACCACCAACGGCACCGAGGCCGCCATTGTCTCCAGCACCGACAGCGGCATGTTCTCGTGCCAGCGGGCCACGGCCACCGCAGCTCGGGCTCCACGGTTGAGTTCGGACACCTGCCCGGCGCTGACGTGGCCGACGAATCGCACCTGACCCGGCGCCACCTGGTCGGCCAGGGTTTGCAAATCGGCCCTGGCGGGACCGTCGCCGGCCACGATGAGGTCAGCCTGGGGTACCTGGGCAATAGCCCGGATAACGGTGTCCACCCCTTTTTCGGCCGACAGCCGTCCAATGGACACGAAGCCCTGGCCGGCCCCAGGGCGAGGCTGCAAACCCGAGGCGTCGACGAAGTTGTTGAGTTGGCGGACCCGTTCGGGATACACCCCGCCCCTGCGCAGCTGATCGGCCAGGAACTGGCTGGGGGCGATGAAACGCTGTATGGGTCCGTAGGCCCGCAGCCACCGATGCAGCCCCGACTCGATGCTGAGCACCGCGCTGGCCGGCAGGGACCCGCCCTGGCAGCGACGTCGCGTGGCCTGGAACACCTTGCCCCCCACGCAGGCGTCGCACAGCGAGCCGTGGGACAACAGCCGATAGGTGGGACAGACCAGTTTGTAGTCGTGCACGGTCATGACGGCGGGGATGGCCGCCTTGGCCACCGGGCGCAGGATTGAGGGCGAAAGCTGGTGATAGATGTTGTGCAGGTGCACGACATCGGGCCGAAAGGAGCGCAGCACCTCGGCCATGCCGGTGGCGGCGCTGCGGGAATAGATCATGCGCCCGGCTGCCCCCAGGCGGCCGCGCAGGCCCGAAGGAGGTGGCTCCAGGGAGAGGTAGGCCGGGAAGTGGTCCTGGTAGGTGGCCGGCAGGTTCTGGTCGTCCTGCATCGAGAAGAACTCCACCTGATGACCGACGGCCTCCTGCCGAGTCGCCAGGTCCAGCATGTAGACGGCCGCACCGCCATTGCGGCGCAAGAACTTGTCGACGTGCAGGATTCGCATGCTCAGGGGGCGAGGGTGGGTGCAGGGGCGAGGGTGGGGGCCTTCGGGGGGCCAGCCGCCTGACTTTGGACATCGAATCGTTCCGCTCGCAATGCCATGGCGAAGGCGGTGGGGCCGGCCAAGTACCAGAAGATGGCCGCCTGGGTAAGCAGGTTCTCCGAGCCGAGCTGGGTCACCCATCCCAAACCGGCGGCGGCCGCGCCCACGGCCACGCCCCTCGCCAGGCCCGGTGGGGTACGCCGGATGACGTCGCGCAGGGCGATGGCAGTGGAACAGACCAGTCCGAGGAGCGCACCCAGACCGACCACACCCGTTTCCACCAGGGCCTGGACCACGGTGTTATGGGGCATGAGCTTCTCGGGGGTGCGCACCAGCACCCGATCCAAGCCGATACCCGTCACCGGGTTTTCTGCGGCCAGGGGCATCAACCGCTGCCAGTAGCTGATCCGCCAGGCCAGCGAGTTGGGGTTACCGTTCACGATCTGCTCGGTGTTGCCCAAGTCCGAAAGGCGGGCGCTGACCGAGGGCACCAGTAACAGGGCGGCCAGTACCGCGCCGATCATGATCACGATGAGCCGCTTGTCCTGACAGGCACCCACCACGAATATGCCCAGCAGGAGGGCGACCCACGCCCCGCGGGCATAGGTGAACAGCGTCAGCCCGCTGGCCAGGGCGAACGCCGCGTCGGCGGCCAGCCGCCGCCCACGCCGCAGGTGGGGCCGCACGGCCAAGGCCACCACCGCCACGATGACCAGGTAGGTAGCGAAGGGGTTGGGGTGCACGAAGGTGCCCCTGATGCGGCTGACCTGCAGATAGGGCGCCAGTTCCTGGGGGCCCAGCAGCTGTTGGAGACCCACGAAGGCGGGGATGATCAGGGAGGCCGCTCCGGCCCCGAGGATGGCTTTGATCCTGGCCGGTTTCTGGCGGTATGCCTGTTCGAGCACCGCCATCATGATTGCCCCGGCCCAGATCTTGAGGCTGACCCCAAAGCTCGCCGCCAGCGCACCGGACCCGAGGGCGCTCAGGCTGCCCGCCCCGGCCAAACCTAGGAACCATTTGGTCGGCCCCGACATTGGGTGCAACAGACCGGAACGTTTCTGGGTGATCAGCCACCCCACCCCTGAGGCAAGCATGACCAAGGCGATGATCACGCCAGGATCGAAGGCGTTGGTGGCCGCGTTAGGGTCGACGATGACCCCTTTGGCCTGGTTGTTCGTCAGTTTGAGGGCGTCAAGGCTGGCCCGCAGCACGAACATGGCAACGACCACGAACCAGAAGCGGGTGGCGGTGGCCACGGCCACGATCAGTCCCACGACCCCGGCCACGATCATGACCGTTTCCCTGTCGAGGAAGGGATCACTGATCCCGAAGAGCAGCCCCGATCCCAAACCGACCGCGCCTACCAGCACTGCGGCCAGCACCACCATGGTCTTGGACAGCGGCTCGACGGGGCGAACGGGCTGATCCCTGCCCGCCTCCAGCCGTGCCAGCATGGGAGCTGGCATGGGGTCGCCGATCTCGGCGCGTGCGTCTTGGCGAGGCTCGCCGGTGGAAAGGGCGGTCATGGGCGGCCTGCGGGGCCGGAGGGCACCGCCAACGAAGGACTGCCGTAGCGAGGCACCGGCGGTTGAGCACCGTTGAGAACCATGACCCGACACCTTCCCTCTGACCTGAGTTGCCCGCCGGTATCTGCCCCGCCGCCGAGCGGCCTCGCAGCTGCCTACCGCTGACCAGGCTAACGCTCGGCTCGGTCATCGCGGGGGAGACCGAGGACTGGACC
>JANPEN010000097.1:0-11292 GCA_031422955.1 Acidimicrobiia bacterium | reverse complement strand
GAGAGGGCCGAGCCGGTGGTTATCCGTTTACCCATCCGCAATGTGAACCGCACCGTGGGCACCATGTTGGGTTACCAGGTGACCAAGCGCTACGGCGCCGCCGGCCTGGCCGACGACACCATCACCGTGCATTTCGAGGGTTCGGCCGGCAACAGCTTTGGCGCTTTCCTGCCCCGGGGCATCACCCTGCGGGTCGAAGGGGACGCCAACGACTTCACCGGCAAGGGCCTCTCCGGGGGGCGGTTGGTGGTGCGCCCGGCCCGCACCGCCATCTTCGAGGCGGCGGCCAATATCATCGCGGGCAATGTTTGCCTCTACGGCGCTACCTCAGGGGAGCTGTTTCTCAGTGGGGTAGCCGGTGAGCGCTTCGCGGTGCGCAACTCCGGGGCCATTGCGGTGGTGGAAGGGGTGGGCGACCACGGCTGTGAGTACATGACCGCCGGCAAGGTGTTCGTGCTGGGCGGGACCGGACGCAACTTCGGCGCCGGCATGTCCGGAGGGGTTGCCTTCGTGCACGACGTCGATGGCAGCTTCCCCGCCAGGGTCAACGCCGAGATGGTGGACCTGGAAACCCCCCAAGCGGAGGACCGTCTCGAGATCACCTCCTGGCTGCGGCGCCACCAGGAGGAAACGGACTCGGTCCTAGCCGCCCGCTTGTTGGCGGAAGGCGAAACCGCCCTGGACCGCTTCGTCAAGGTCATGCCCAGCGACTATCGCAGGGTGCTGGAAGCGCAACGCGCCGCGGTCGAACGCGGCGACGACCCGGTGGCGGCCATTATGGCCGCCGCGCACGGCTGAAAAGAGGAACGGGTCATTTCCATGGGAGACATCCGCGGCTTTCTTAAGTTCGATCGCCAGCTACCCACCCGCCGCTCGGTGCCCGTACGCCTGCGCGACTGGAAAGAGGTTTACGAGCCCTTCCAGCCTGCCTTGTTACAGGCCCAGGCCTCGCGCTGCATGAATTGCGGCATCCCGTTCTGCAACAACGGCTGCCCGCTGGGCAACATCATCCCCGACTGGAATGACCTGGTGTACCGGGATCGGTGGCGCGACGCCATCGAGGCCCTGCACGCCACCAACAACTTTCCCGAGTTCACCGGACGGCTGTGCCCGGCCCCTTGCGAAGCAGCCTGCGTGCTGGGTATCAACGCCGATCCGGTCACCATCAAACAGGTTGAGGTTTCCATCATCGACCGTGCCTGGGACGAGGGCTGGGTCACCCCGCTGTTGGCCCCGGTGCGCACCGGCAAACGGGTGGCGGTGGTGGGCTCGGGGCCGGCAGGGTTGGCCGCCGCCCAGCAGCTGACCCGGGCCGGCCATGACGTGATCGTCTACGAACGAGCCGATCGGGTCGGGGGGTTGCTGCGCTACGGGATCCCCAACTTCAAGATGGAGAAGCGGGTGCTGGATCGTCGCTTGGCCCAGATGGAGGCGGAGGGCACCCAGTTCCGTACCAACGCCGACGTGGGGGCCAACGTGGAGCCGGCCGAGCTGCGCGGCTACGACGCGGTGGTCTTGGCGGCGGGCGCCACCTCGGCCCGTGACCTGGTTATTCCCGGGCGCGGGCTCGACGGCATCCACCAGGCCATGGAGTTCCTGCCCCAGTCCAACCGGGTGACGGAAGGGGACACCGTGGTCGGCCAGATCCGCGCCGAAGGCAAGCGGGTGGTGATCATCGGCGGTGGTGACACCGGCGCGGACTGTCTGGGTACGGCCCATCGCCAGGGGGCGCTGAGCGTGCACAGCTTCGAGATCATGCCGCTGCCGCCAGAGAGCCGTGACGCGGAGGCCAACCCGTGGCCGACCTGGCCGACAATTTTCCGGACGGCCTCCGCCCATGAGGAGGGTGGTGAGCGCTGGTACGCGGTAACCACCACCGAGTTCGTGGCCGGTGAGGCCGGCCAGGTCGCCGCTCTGCGCGGGCACCAGGTGGAGCTGGCCCTGGTCGATGGTCGGCCCACCTTTACCGAGGTCGCCGATTCGGCGTTCGAGCTGCCGGCCGATCTGGTGTTGTTGGCCTTGGGCTTCACCGGTCCCGAGCAGGGCTCCATGCTGGCTGAGCTGGGTGTGCAGCTGGACGGGCGGGGCAACGTCGCCCGCGACGAGCGGTGGCAGACCAACGTGGACAAGGTGTTCTGCTGCGGGGACATGGGCCGCGGTCAGAGCTTGATCGTGTGGGCCATCGCCGAAGGCCGTTCCTGCGCTGCCGCGGTCGACCGCTACCTGATGGATGACACCCTGCTGCCTGCCCCTATCGAACCGGGCACCGTCGCCTTGCGCTGAGCGCCACCGGCGGGGCGTCAGGGAATGGCGATCACGCCGAGCACGATCATGCGATACAAGGAGGAGCAGGCCTCGAAGGCGGTGCGGCCGGACAGCTCGACGATCTCAGCCACGTTGCGCGAGCCGTTCACCGAGCTGAGAATCTGCCAATCGTCTCGTTCGATGAGCACCTGGTCCAGCGTTGGGGGCAGGTCGCGGGCCTGGCCGAGCACCAGCTCGGTGGAGGGAATGACGTCGGCAATAACCCGCCAGGCTTCCACCCGCTCCCTGGCCGCGCCGAGCATGGCCGGTAGGCGAAACCGGTACAAGCTGAGCTCGGGGTCCGCTGGCCCGGCTCGGAACTGGGCGTTGGCCTCGGAGGGGATCAGGGCGGCGGCCAGGGCGGTGACCAGATGGTCCTGGACGACGTCGCGGATCTCCTGGTGGTGGGCGCCAGCTCGGGCCCGACCCAGAGCGGCCCGCAGGCTCGGGTCGTCGAGAGACTCACCGCCGCAGAGCTCCCCATCAACGAAGTACAACGCAGTTGGGCGCGGCCCGGTGATCTCTAGCACCCCCGAGCGGCGGCAATTCGCCACCAGGCCGAGGAGCAGATCGAGGGAGAACTCGTCGAGGCGGGCCTCCAAGGCCAGCCCCTCTGCTTCGAATGCAACCGGTGCGCCGTCCATGGCCGTCTCCGGCGCGGGCCCGGGATAGTCGTGCACGCTCAAGGACATCACCGGCGAAGAAGGGCTCACCGCCAAAACGGTACTGGTCCAGCGCGGCTCGCGTGCGCCTTCTTTTCCTGTCCTGGCCCCAATAGGGCAGGATTACCGGCTCAAGGTTCCCCCGGCGGCGGGATCGTGACACTCGGGTGCCGCTACATCGGTGGCAAAGTGCTCCCGTCGCCCGTAGCGTAGAAGCTGATGACCGCTGGGTTGGGGTTGCGCGCCCTGGTGCCATACCAGCGGATTTCGAACTCGCCCGGTTTATGCCACCGCGAGCTCCTCCCTGCGTTTGGCAGCGCTCGGGTGCGCCGGATCGGACATGAGCGAGGCCGGTGGCGCGACCACCAAGAAGACCGCGACATCCAAGAGATCATGATCGGGAGGCGAGGCACGCAATGCTTGCCAACAGGGGGCTAGCCAACAGGGGACTAGCCAACACGAGAGGCTGGCCGAAATGAGAGTCGGCACCAAGCTGGCAGCCATTCTGCTCGCCCCGTTGGTGGTGCTGGGCGTGCTCGCGGGTCTGGGTATCGCCGATAGGGCCGAAACGGCCAGCGGGCTGCGGGCGGCCGAGCTCGACGTTATCCTGGCTGGTCGCAACGATGAGTTGCACCACGCTCTGCAGGTCGAACAGATCTGGGCGGTGGCCACCTTGACTGGCGCCGACCCGAGTTCGGCGCGAAACCTGGCCAACGCCATTGAGGCTTCCGGGCGGGCCGCGGCATTGCTCGACGTCGCTATCGGGGATCTGGGCTCGGTGCCTACCGAGGTCGACGACCGGGTGTCCACCGTCGCTGACCGCCTGGCCGAGGTGGACGCGTTGCGGCCCTCGATCACGTCCGGCCAGGCCACCGTGGAGAGCATCCTGTTCCGCTACGGCCTCGCCTCCGAGAGCCTTGTCAGCCTGCTGGCGTCGACCTCGGGTACCCAGATCGTGAGCGACCTCGCCCAGGATCTGCGCTTCATCCTCGCCTTGTCGCGGGCCAAGAATGCGGTGGCTCGGGCCGACACCTTGGCTCTGGCCCTCAACACCCCTTCGAACGAGGTCGACCGAAGCGCCCTGGTTAGCGAGCTGCAAGACACCGAAGGCAATGCCGAACGTCACTTCAACCAGTTCTTCGAAGAGGCCGATCCGGAGTTCCGGGCCCTGCTGCGCAACGCCCTGGCTAGCTCCGAGGCCCGCACCACCGAAGCGCTCAAGACAGAGATCCTAGCGGGCGAGACCATTGACGAAACCGACTTGGCCGCCGCCTCGGTGGCTCGCCTCACTGACATGTTGGCCTTGTCGAAAGATATTGAGGACCACATCGCCGGTGAGGCCAGGGAGGAACGCTCCGCGGCCAATCGAACGGCTCGGCTGTACCTGGCCGGGGCCGGTTTGGGCATCTTGGCCGCGGTCGCTCTGGCCTATTTGGTGGCGCGGTCCATCACCCGACCGCTTCGCCGGCTGACCGAGGCGGCTGACCGCATCTCGACTGAGCAGCTCCCGGCGTTGGTGTCTCAGCTGCAGGCCGGCTCGGGTGACGTCGCCCTCCAGGCGGAGCCCATCGATCTGAGATCTCGGGACGAGCTGGGTCAGCTGGCGGCCGCCTTCAACAACCTGCAGCGGGTGACCGTGGAGGTCGCCCAGGAGCAGAGCGCCCTGTTACGGAAGGGAATCAGCGATATTTTCGTGAACCTGGCTCGTCGCAACCAGGCCTTGCTCGACCGCCAGATCGAGTTCATCGACCAGCTAGAAGCCAACGAGCGTGACCCCGACCAGCTCGAGAACCTCTTTCGCCTTGACCACTTGGCTACCCGGATGCGCCGTAACGCTGAGAGCCTGCTGGTGCTGGCCGGGGCCGATCCCACCCGCCGTCGGGGTCGACCAGTACCCCTGGCGGACGTGGTGCGGGTGGCGGTGGGCGAGGTGGCCGACTACAGCCGTATCCGGGTCCGCACCCTCGATGAGGTGACGATCAACGCTTCCGTCTCCGTCGACGTGGCCCACCTCTTGGCTGAGTTGATGGAAAACGCCACCCAGTTCTCTCCCCCCAGCACGTCGGTGGAGGTGCAAGGCGGTTTCGGTCCGCACGGCGAGTACGTCGTCACGGTTACCGACCGCGGCATCGGGATGAGCGCGGAGGCCATGGCCGAGGCCAACGAGCTGCTGGCCCGGCCTCCGATCATGGGGTTGGATATGGGCCGATCCCTTGGGTTCGTGGTCATCGGCCGTCTCGCCCAACGACACGGGGTGGCCGTCCAGCTGCACGCTGCCCCTATCGGGGGCGTGTCCGCCGCAGTTCGACTCCCCATCGCGGTCCTTGGTAGCCAGCTCGCTTCGCCCGGTGAAGGGGGTGGGATGGTCGCCCGACGCAACCTCGAAGCTGGGCAAGAAACCACATCGTCCCCGGACTTCCCGGCCGGGGCCGACCCAATCGAGGCCCATTCGACCGTGACCAACGGCGCGGTCGGGGTGTCCGGGTCCCCGCAGGCGGGCCCCAATGGTGCAGCCACCTGGCCCGACAGCGCTTCCGGCGGGGATGCAGCCGGCGTCACCGGCCATGGCTTGCCCGCCCGCCCGGGTAAAGCCCCGACCCGGGCGACGCAGCCGGTGGACCAGGCTGACGCGGTGACCAACGGCCAGCCGACTGCGGGCGAGGGGGCGGAGTCCTTCACCTACCACGAGTTCGAGGACGACTATCGGTCCCTCTTCCCCTCCGACACAGGCTCCAGCGCCTCCGAGCCGTTGGAACCGACCGTGGAGCAGCCGGTCGCCGCCCGCCGCGCCCCCTACGACCAGGCTCAACCCGACCACACCTCCGAGCCAACGGCGGCCGAGCCGGTGCGTGCGGTGGCCGGGGGACCCTTCGACGTCACCGAGACCGAGCATCCTCACCCGGAGGAGTTCGCCCAGGCCGGTTTCACCCCGCTGGTCCTGCCCCCGCTCACGCGGCCCGGCGCCGCTGACCGCGAAACCTTCGCTCCCCTGCTGGCCTCGCCCCCATGGACCTCACCGCCACCGGCTGCAGCTCCGCCCGTGGATTCCCCGCCGGTGGAACCCCCGACGGGGTTTGCTCCGCCGGCGGAATCCCCGATGGTCTCCCTGCCGGTGGAGGCTCCGACGGTGTCTCTTCCGTCGGCGGCTCTTCCGACGGTGTCTCTTCCGTCGATGTTCAGCTCGGCTTCGATGACCCAGACCTATGCCCTTTTGCCTAGGGAGCCGGGCCGCGACGGCGACGGCGGATCTGGCCTGGGTGATAAACGGGTCGACGGGGATGGCGACGGGGATGGCGACGACACCCTTCCGGCCTCCAGCCTGCCCAGCCGGGGTCCCCGCGTCCCGGTTCTCGAACCGCAACATGAAGACCGCCGGCCTCCGGAGCCGGCAGCCCCCGATGGGGAGACCACGCTGCGTCGCCAATCCCTGGCCTCTGGCCTGCCGAGCCGGCGTCCCACCTCCCAACCCGCACCCGGACCGGTGCCAGAACCGGCCGCGTTTGAGCCCGCCCGCAATCGTGGTTCCGAGTCCGCTCCCAGCCGGCCCGAGCTCGAACCGGCTGGGCCCACCGAGGCCGGTGTCGGCGCCGATGTCCCCGGGGACAACATCACCGCCGCGGGGTTGGTGCGCCGCTCGCCCAAACAACAGCTGCGAGCCATGGCCCGCGGCGAGAGCGGACCGGCCGCCATGAATCGGACCGCAGCCAGCCAGCGCTCTCCGGAGGAGGTGCGCAAGATGCTCTCCCGCTATCGCTCCGGGTTGCAGCGCGGTCGCACCCTGGGCGGGGTCGCCCTTGGGCCCGATGATCCGCCCACCGAAAGGGACGAGTCGGCCGCCACCCAGCAGGATCCGACCCAGCTTTCATCCGCCCACGAGCACGCCGCCGAGGAGCTTCCATGGCGCCCCTGAGTCAGCAAGCGACCAACGTCAACTGGTTGGTCAACAACTTCGTCGAGCGTGTGCCCGGCGTGATCGAGGCGGTGGTGGTTTCCTCCGACGGGTTGCCCATGGCCAAATCCAGCGGTCTGGACCGTGATGCCGCCGATCGTTTCGCCGCGGTAGCTTCCGGCCTGATCGGTCTGGCCTACGGGGCGGCCGGTCGCTTCGGCGGCGGGGCTGTCCGTGAGGTGGTCATTGAGATGGAGCATGCCTTCATCTTCGTCACCGGGATCTCTGACGGTTCCTGTTTGGCTATCGTCGCCACCGCCAGCTGCGATGTCGGCCTGGTCGGGTACGAAATGGCCCTTCTCGTGGAGCGGGTGGGGCCGGCCCTCACCCCTGAACTTCGCGAGGAACTACGCGTCGGTATGCCGCGCTGAGTCCTGAAAGTGGGAAAGGGCCATGAGCGACGACGAAGGCGACTACGACAGCGCAGCGCATGAGGCCGGCGACGCCGACGACCATGACGAGGACAACGGGCTCGGTAGCCGGGTACGGCCGTATGCCATCACCGGCGGTCGGACTCGAGCGGTGGGCGGGGACCTACCGGTGGAGTCGCTCGTGTTGCGCACCGCGCTGGGCGTGGCCGCCCTAGCCGGCCTGACGCTGGAACGGCGCCGCATTGTGGAGCTCACCGTCCGACCCCTCTCGGTGGCGGAGATCTCTGCCTACGTCGGCGTCCATCTCGGGGTCATCCAGGTCCTCCTGGGTGATCTCACTATCGAAGGGCTGGTCCGGGTGCACCGCTCCAAGCTGGCCGAAGAACGACCTGACATCGTGCTCTTGGAAAGGGTTTTGCATGGTCTCAAGGCTCTCTGATCCGGCCGAGCTGGCCGAGGAGATCATTCCCCTTCCGGTCAAGATCATCATCGCCGGCGGGTTTGGGGTGGGAAAGACCACCTTCGTCGGGGCGGTGTCGGAGATCTTGCCGCTGACCACGGAAGCGCCGATGACGGCCATGTCCCACGGGGTCGATGACACCGGTCACCTCACCCACAAGACGGCCACCACGGTGGCCATGGATTTCGGGCGCATCACCTTAGGCACGGACCTGGTGCTCTACCTGTTCGGCACCCCCGGCCAGGAGCGTTTCCAGTTCATGTGGGACGACCTGGTGCGCGGCGCCATCGGCGCGGTGGTGCTGGTGGACACCGAACGGCTGGCGGACTCCTTTCTCGCAGTCGACTACTTCGAGCAGCTCGGCATCCCCTTCGTGGTCGCCGTCAACTGTTTCGAAGGGGTTCGCCGCCATCGGTTGGTCGACGTCCGCGAAGCGCTGGCCGTGCCGCCGCTCGTCCCCATGACCTACTGCGACGCCCGCCAGCGCAACTCCACCCGCGACACCTTGATCGAGCTGGTGCAACACGCCCTGCTGCAGGCCACCGCCTGAGGTCCGCCTGCGTCAGATTCCCCCGCCGAGCGGTGAGCGTCTCGATCTAGGGTCGGGCTATGACCCGTCTCTCCAAGCTTTCCCGCTCGCTCGACTCCCGGGTGGCCATCGTCACCGGGGCCGGATCGGGGATGGGTCGCGCCACCGCCCATCTGCTGGCTGACGAGGGCGCCAGGGTGGCGGTGGTCGACGTCAACCCCGAGGCCGTCGCGGCGGTGACCGCCGAGCTGGTAGGGGCCGGCTACCGGGCCGAGGGCTACGTGGTGGACCTGGCCGATGCCGCCCAGATCCAAGCTCTCGTGCCCAAGGTCCGCGCCGCCCTGGGCCCGGTGGACATTCTGATCAACAACGCCGGGGTGAGTGTGCCGGTGGCGCTTACCGACGCCGCCTGGGAGGACGCCTGGATCTTGACCATGGACGTCAACCTCACCGCTCAGGCCCGCTTGGTGCGGGCCTGTCACGACGATCTGGTTCGTCCCGAGCTGGCCGCGGTGGGTGGCGGTCGCATCGTCAACATCGCCTCCACCGAAGGGCTGGGGGCGACCAAGGGCATGAGCCCCTACACCGCTTCCAAGACCGCGGTGATCGGGCTGACCCGGTCGCTGGCCCTTGAGTACGGCGAGACCGGGGTAACGGTGAACTGCATCTGCCCCGGGCCGATCCGAACCGGGATGACCGCAGAGATCCCTGATGAGGCCAAGGCCCGTTTCGCCCGCCGCCGGGTTCCCAAGCGCCGCTACGGGGACCCCGAAGAGGTGGCCCAGATCACCGTGTCCCTGGTGTTGCCGGCCGCCTCCTACCTCAATGGGGCCATCGTGCCCGTCGACGGCGGGATGATGGCCCAGAACACCTGAGCAGCCAAGCCAGGAGCGGGTCGCGGGGTGCCGGGGAGGTGCAACCCCCGAACTAGCATCCCGTGTCGTGAAACGAGCGTTGGTGTGCGGGGCCGGGGGATTCATCGGGGCTCATTTGGCCCGCCGCCTGGTGGCCGAGGGCTACTGGGTGCGAGCGGCCGATATCAAGGAGCCCGAGTTCGCCCCCAGCGACGCCCACGAGTTCGTGCTGGCTGACCTGCGTGAGCGCAGCGAGTGCGCCCGGGTCCTGGCTGGGGGCATCGACGAGGTGTACCAACTCGCCGCCGACATGGGCGGTATGGGGTTCATCCATTTCGCCGAGTGCGAGATCATGCGCAACAACGTGTTGATCAACGTGAACATGATCGACGCGGCAGCGGAGGCCAAGGTCAAGCGCTTCTTCTACAGCTCCTCGGTGTGCATCTACCGCGACATGGCTATCGGCGAACCGGAGATGACCGAGGAGCAGGCCTACCCGGCCCAGCCCGACAACGAGTACGGCTGGGAGAAGCTGTACTCGGAGCGGGTGGTGTCTGCCTATGGGCGCCGCCATGGTATCGCCACCCGTATCGCCCGTTTCCAGAACACCTATGGGCCGGAGGGCACCTGGACCGGCGGTCGGGAAAAAGCCCCCGCGGCGATCTGCCGCAAGGTGGCGGAAACGTCAGACGGCGGCGAGATCGAAGTGTGGGGAGACGGGACCGCGGTGCGTTCCTACACCTATGTGGATGACCTGGTCGATGGCATCTTGCGCTTAACGGCCAGCAATCGGGCCGAGCCCACCAACATTGGCAACCCCGAGTACGTCTCGGTCAACGAGTTGGTGGCCACCGTGGCCGCCGCGGCCGCCAAGACGGTCGGGGTCCGCCACATCGAGGGGCCCGTGGGTGTGCAGTCGCGGAACTTCGCCAACGACGCCATCGAAGGGCTCGGTTTCACGGCCCGGTTCCCTTTGCGGGCCGGCATTGCCCACACCTATCCCTGGGTGGCCGCTCAGGTGGAAGCGGCGCGGCTCAGCCCTCGCTGAGGGCCTGCTTGTAGGAGAGGCGTACCTTGGCCCGATAGGCGAGCACGGCTCCGTTTTCGATGACAACGTCCATCTCCACGACCTCCGCTACCCTCAGATCCTGGTAGACCCGGGCGGCTTCGGTGACCGCGTTGGCCGTTGCTTGTTCCCAGGACTGGTCGCTCGAACCGATGAGTTCAATGACGTTGTAGACACTGCCGGTGCTCATGGTGGCATGCTAGGCGCACGCATACGACGCGCTGCGCTGATCTGCGAAATGGTTCGACACTGCACTGGGAGCAGCAATGGCACAGCCGGCAGGGGCCACGCAGACGAGTCCGAGGCGGGATCCCGAGAGCGTTTATCAGGTCATCCAACTGGTCGGCACCGATGACGAGTCGTGGGAGCGGGCGGCGGCGACCGCCATTCGGGAGGCGGCCAAGTCGATCAACGACCTGCGGGTTGCCCAGGTGGTGGAGTTCGACACCGTCTTGTCCGACAACGGGGTGCGGGCCTATCGGGTGCGGCTCAAGGTGTCCTTCCGCATCGATCGTCGGCGCCGCTCCCCGGCAACCGGCCAAACCGAGGAAGTGCACCGCGTGCTGGTGGTGGTAAACCAAACCGTCGGAGGGGCGTTGCTGGAGGACCTCATCGCCCAGCGGGCCGCCGCCGGTCCGGTGGAGTTCCACGTGCTGGTGCCGGCCGCCCTGTCCAAGGACTTTGCCGCCGCCCGGCGCTTGTCCACCATGGGCGTGGACCCGGTGTCTGGGTACTCCTTTGGCGATCTGACCGCCCTGGGAGCGGTTGACGAGGAGGGTTTGCGCATGGCCGCCGAGCGCCTCAGCGCGCAGCTGGCCAGCGTGCGTCGCATCGATCCTCGGGCCACTGGGGAGGTAGGAGACACCGACCCTATGGCCGCGGTGGCCACCGTGTTGTCGCGGGGCAGCTTCGATGAGATCGTGGTGTCCACCCTGCACTCGTCGGTGTCTCGTTGGCTGCGCCTGGACCTACCCAGCCGGCTGGAGCGCCGCTTCGGGGTGCGCGTGACCACCGTGGAGCAACCTGCCTGATCGGGCGCGGTACCCATCGGCGGCAAGGCCTTCAGGGAGCGCCGTCGTGGAGGCCGCTGAGGCCGC
>JANPEN010000096.1:0-6706 GCA_031422955.1 Acidimicrobiia bacterium | reverse complement strand
CGACAACGAAATACACAACCACCCTCGCCGGCAACGACCTCTGGCGAAGTTCTTTACGACCAGCCGCGGACACAACCTCATCCACCAACCCCGGCGGAAACACCTTCATCAACAGACCCACCGAAACAAAATCCGACAACCGGGACTCCGTCTTCGGCTTCACCCAACCAGCGCGCGGCACAGACACATTCTACCACACCAACCCGCTAACTTAACGGTATTGGACCTAGCGCAGACCCAGCTCGGCCAGCGGGGAACGGTCCACCACCGCACCACGGGCTTCGCCGGCCCGGAGCTTGAGTTCGCCCGGCTTACTGTCGAAGGGCCCGGACAGGCCGATTTCTTCGGCGTAGGCCTTGATCTCGGGCATCACGTACTTGGCCAACAACTCCACGTTGCGCATGCGATCGGCGTTGGACACCGGGCCCTGCGGGCCGAAGAAGATGAACGTACCGGGCCGCATGATGCGCAACATGGTCTTGATCTTGTCGATGATGGTGTCGGGCGCACCCAACAAGGTCTGGTAGTTGTTCTGGGCCTTCTGCAGACCGGCCACCAGCTTTTGGCGCACCTCGTCGTAGTTGACCGGCGCTTCGTCCTCTCCGCTGGCCTGGGCCATCAACTTCTCGCGATTGACCCCCAACCAGCTGCCCCCCGGCTGTTTGGACAATCGCTGAATGGCCTCTTTGGAGTTATAGCCGGGCGGCAACGTGTACTGCGGGCGGGAGAAGGCGTTCTGCCCACCGCCAAACACGAAACCCTTCCCCAACTCCTGGGCCTTCTCATCGGTATCGGCCACAAAGGTGGGGATGAGATAGCCGAAGTTCTCCGAGCCGGCTTGATAGCCCAGCTCAGCGGCCCGGTTGGCGTAGAGGTCCCACATGTCAGCGGTGGCGCCCAGTGCCGTACCCAGCCCGATGTAGGGGTAGGCGTGCTCGGCACACCACAGGATGGTCTCGGGGCTGAGGGTGCCGGGAATGAACATGGGCGGGTAGGGCTTCTGATAGGGCAACACCCACGGGTTCACGTGGCGATAGTGGAAATGCTTGCCCTCGTAGCGCCACGGCCCCGGACGAGTCCAAGCCTGAATGATGAAATCGTGGGCCTCCTCGAACATCTCACGGTTGTAGGAAGGGTTGGCGTTGTTGAAGAACTGCTCACTGCCGGCGCCGCGAACCCAGCCGGTGACCAGGCGGCCTTTCGAGATGAGATCGATCGTGGCCAGCTCTTCGGCCATGCGCAGTGGGTGCTTGATGACCGGTAGCGGGTTGCCGATGAGGATGATCTTCACCCGGTTGGTGATGCGGGCCAGAATGGAGGCCTCGACGTTCATCACGCTGCCCATACAGAACGGGTTGCCGTGATGCTCGTTGAGGGCGACGCCGTCGAACCCCATCTCTTCGGCGAAGCAGTACTCGTCGAGGTAGTAGTTGTAATCCTGAGAAGCCTGGACGTGGTCGAAGTTGCTATTGGGCACGGCGAAGAAGGCCCGGTTGCGCAGAATCTCGTCTTCGTCGATGTTTCGATACGGACGTTCGGTGAAATAGGCGACGTGCATCGGGTGCTCCTCTACAGGCCTATGAAGGCGGACACGGCGGAAACAAAGGCGGCAGAGTCTTCGATCTCGGGGCGGTGCCCGACACCGGGGATGGTGAGGGTGGTGACGTTGGGCAGAGCCTGCTGGTAGGCCTCGATGCAACCGTGGGGGGCGATCAGGTCTTCGCCCCCGCGGATGAGCAGGGTGGGCAGGTTGCCCAAACCCTGCAGGTGGTGGGGCAGGGCATCGTTGAACATGAACGGTTCCCAGCCGATCCGGGCCGTCTCGGCCCTGGCGTCCTCGAACAACTCGAACTGGACGGGGGTCATCCCGCCCCCGTAGATCTCGGCGAACTCGGGGGCGTCTTCCCTGGTCACCGTCGCCGCCACGTGGGAGCGGATGGTGACGGCCAGGAAGTCGAAGATTTCGCCCTCGGTGGGCCGACAGCCGAGCGGGCCGACCAGGGTCATCTTGGAGAACAGGCCGGGGCAGCCAACGGCCATCTCGGCGGCGATGTAGGCCCCGGCGGAGAAGCCGATGACCTCGCAGCCCGCCCAGCCCTGCTCTCGGACCATGCGGGCGTAGAACACGGCCAGATCCCGATAGGTACGGACCCAGTCCAACTTGGGGGTGACGCCGTACCCGGGTTGCAGGGGGATGATCAGCTCGCGATGGGCGCCGAGGGCGTCGTTCCAGGCCATCCAGCCCGGGTAGCCCAGCTCGTCGTGCAGGACCAGCAGCGGCCTACCGGAGCCGCCCCGAACCACCGCTACCGGCGTGTCGCCCACGTCGATCTTGGTTTCTTGCGTCGACATCGCGCCCGCCATCAGCGTGAACCTCCGTGCCCGTCGACGTGGGTGTCGAGGCTCCCGTCGACCTGCCCATGGGTCTGTTGCCCGTCGAACAATCTGCGACCAATCATTACTCCCCCTATCGCTGGCCCTGGCCGCACCCTATCCAAGGCGGCTAGGCCACGTCGCCGAAAGTTGACGAGGCGGTCAGTCCGGGCCCTTTCGTCCGACCGGGGGCACGCGCCATGCCGTAGACAACCTCAACGAACACGGTGTCCTTCGTCGGTTCGATTGAGCCGGCCACAGCCCACTGATCCCGGCGACAGCTCACTGATCCCGGTCACAGCTCACTGATCCCGGCCGGACCGACTCGTCGGGGCCGTTGTGCGGATCTGGGGCGCCCATTGTGCGGATCTGGGGATTTTGGGCCCATGCCCCTTGGCGTTTGCCCAGCTCAGAGACTTTGGCCCGCCCCCTTCACAAGCGAAAAACCCCACATCCGAACAACGTCCGGCCGCCGACCGATTTTCCAACACCAACCGCGAGATGCAAACACTCAGTGCACAAAAGGGAGGAAATGGCCCCAGCCTCCCGCCGAATCGACGTCGATTCGTTGCGAGGCGTCGGCCTACCCGCTCGGGTCACCGGGAAGAGGGGTCCGCGGTCAGGGTCAGGGGCCCGGCGGAAGGGGTTAGCTCGTGATAGTCGCCGTGTAGGGCACTGCCGCACCGCCGGATGGACCACACCGAGCCTTTGGCGCAGCGATCCAAGGGCTGGGTGCTACACACGCCGAGAGCGCGCAGCAAAGCGGGAATGACCTCGCCGTGGCTACAGATCACGCCACCCGGGTGTTTCAACAGGCTGCGAGCGAAGCAGGCCGCCTCCTCCGGCCGGCCCGCCGACAACGCGGCTTGGGTGGACAGCTCCACCTGCTGGCGCAACGACAACGCCAACACGCTCGCCATGCACCGAAGGGTGGGGCTGGTCGCAATCGACGTGATCGGCTCCCCGATCCAGTCGGCCAAGGCCGCCGCTTGGGCCCGACCCTTCTTGGTAAGCGGGCGGTAGCTGTCGGCCCCGCTCCAGCGATCTCGGGCTACGGCCACGCCATGACGCACGATGAACAGTGTCGCCTGCCCCTCCTTGGCCACCGGGCATCCCGCCACCGGCGCGACCAGGCTGCCCAGCGGGGCGGAACCGACATCAGGCCCGTGTGGGCAACTCGGGACCACAGGACCTCGTTCTGCACCGTGACCTGCCCGCCGCGGTGTTGCCCACTGCGAGCCGACGTTGTGACCAGGCGAACCTAGCCCCTATCGCCTGGCTGTCCGCTCACACCGCCCCAGCGGCTCGCATGGTGTCGATGTCTCCAGTGGAATAACCCAAGGACGCGAGGATCTCATTGGTGTGGGCGCCCGAAAGCGGCGTGGGGAAACGCACCGAGCCGGGGGTGTCGCTCAGCTTGACCGCCACCCCAGGGTTGAGGGCCGTGGCGCCGTCCACGTCGATGTCGAGGGCCATCTCCCGATGGCGCACCTGCGGGTCCGCGAACACCTCGTGGGGGTCGTAGACCTTCCCCACACACACATCGGCCTTGGTGAGAAGGTCGAACCATTCGTCCCGGGGCCGGGTGGCCAACAACGTGGCCACCTCACGCTTGGCCTCGACCTGCTCGGGCCGGGGTCCGCGCAGGGCCTCGCCCGGATTGAGCTGGGCTGCCTTGAGGTCGGGCCGGTCCACCGCGTTGCAGAAGTTGTGCCACAGGTGCGGTTCGGTGGAGCCGATGCTGAGCTGCTTGCCGTCCCCGCACACGTAGGTGGTGTAGTAGGGGCGGGTGCCGTCGAAAGTGCCGACGGTGGGGTCGGGCTCGGGGCCGCCGCCGAACCAGGCCATGAACGAGGGAACCGCGGACAGCAGCGAGATCGTCGAATCCAGATAGGAGACGTCCACGAACTGGCCCCTGCCGGTGCGCTCCCGGGCGAAGAGGGCGAACATCACGCCCAACGCGCCGTGCATAGAGGCACCGGCGTAGTCGGCCACCAGGTTGAGGGGAATGGTCGGCTCCACCCCGGGCTTGCCCAACTGCTTGAGCACACCGGCGAGGGACAGGTAGTTCAGGTCGTGGGCCGGAAAGTCCCGGTAGGGGCCGTCCTGGCCAAAGCCGGACAGCGAGCAGTAAACCAGGCGGGGGTTGGCGGCGGACAGCGTCTCGTAGTCGGCGCCCAGGCGTTTCATGACCCCAGGCCGGAAGCCTTCCACCAACACGTCGGACTCCGCGGCCAGGCGATGCAGTACTTCCTGGGCTTCGGGGCGTTTCAGGTCAAGGCTCAGGCTGCGCTTGTTGCGGTCGACCCAAAAACCGGCCCGGCGTTGGCGGCGCTCGGCCTGCTTGGCGTCACCGCCGGGATCCACCATCTCCAACCCATTCGAGGATGGCTCGACCACCCGGATGACGTCGGCCCCCATGTCGGCCAGCAGCACCGTGGCCAACGACGCCGGCGGCACCCGGCTGCACTCAATGACCTTCACACCTTCGAGAGGTCCTGGCATGTGCGCTCCTCATTCTCCGTCAGCCCGCGCCGGGCCACTCAACCGCCCCTCAGCCTGGCACACCCGCCATCATTCGCGTGGGCGACGGAGCCACCCACGGATCACCAAGGCGTTGCACGTCCAGCTCACAAGCGACCGAAGCGAACAATCGAGAGCGAACGCGCTGGCCATTGGCTCCCGATCTCGGGCCGGCCGGAAGGTGAAGTGCTCGCCAACGGTAAGGGCCGCGTCGGCGGAGACGATGCTTGCTGCGCTATCGCCCGCGTGTCCTTCTATCCGACGTGACAGCCGGCTGCGACCGGTGGGTGGCCCTCAGACCTCTAACGCTTTCTTGAATCCTTTGATGGCGCCGGTGTAGATCTTGTTCGCCATCATGGAGGCGTCTTCCTCGGAAACGCCGTCGGCCTGGAAGTTGCCCTCCCAGACGATCCCGGTCTTGTCCCCCTGGTCACTGAGCTTGACGGTGGCCACGTAGCGATCAAAGGGAAGCGGGCTGGCAATAATGGTGTAGCTGAAGGCCATCGCCTCGGGGTCGAGCCAGGTGAGTCGTTCCACCACGGCACCGTTGGGCAGGGCAATCACCCGGTCGGCACCGAGGCCGGAGCCGCGCACCTCGGGCGGAACGTCCATGCCCCGCATGTACTTGTGGATGCCGCCGAAGTCCGACACCATCGGCCAGACCTTGGAAGCGGGATGATCGAACGTGTCGGTGACGGTGACGGTGGTCATGCGCCCGACAGTAGCGGCAGGGGACCAACGCCCGCTCGGCGGGCAGCACTCGGTCCGCGACCCCGGTCAGCCGAAGTTCGGCAGGACGTGGCGCGACATCAAGTCGATGGTCTGCATGGAGTTCTCATGGGACACGTTGTAGGGGTTCAGCAGGCACAGCAAGATGTCGGCGCCGGCTTCGTCGAAGGCCTGGCACTGCTCACCCACCTCGTCGGGCGTGCCCGAAATGACAGCTCCCATGTCCAAGAGGGACTCGAAGGTGACCTCCTTGTGGCGGCCGCGATCCACCGCCCGGCGGGAACGCTCCAGATAGTCGTAGCTGGCGTCGGGCGTTTCCAGCTCCTCCAGCCAGCGGGGCAGCTCCCCGATGATCTCGGTGCTGCGCTGCACGTACCACTCGAAGTTGGGCTTGGCCACCTCAAAGGATGCCTGACGGGTCGGCGCGCAGTTCACCATGGCGAACACCACGGTCTGGTTATTGACCGTCTTGCCCAAAGGCTTGGTACACGCAGCCGCGGCGGCGTGGTAAGCGGCGAGGTGCTCACGCAACTCCTCAATGGGTGTGCCCAGGCTGAACGAGCAGAGACCCAGACCCAGCTCACCCATCATGTGGTGGCCGTCGCGGCTGCCGGTTGCACCGAAAACCGGCGGATGGGGGTCTTGGATGGGCTTGGGCAGCACCCGGCGGCGGGGCATCTTCCAATACTTGCCGTCGAGCTCGTGCTCGTCGTTGGTCCAACAGCCGATGGTTGCTTCCACCGACTCCCGCCACATCTCCCGGGTTTGGTTGGGGTGGATACCGAAGCCTTCGAGCTCGATGCGGGTGGTGGAACGCCCGGTGCCGTAGTCGACCCGGCCATTCGAGATGAGATCCAACACGGCGGCGGATTCCGCTGATCGCACCGGATGGTTGTAGGGCTGCGGTTGCAGGCGGACGCCATAGCCAATTCGCAGGTTTTCCGTCTTGGCTGCCACTGCTCCGTAGAGCACCTCAGGGTTGGAGCAATGGGAAAACTCCTCCAGGAAATGATGTTCAACGGTCCAGAAACCGTGCCAACCGGAACGGTCTGCTGCCACCGCCTGATCGAGCGCGTTGTGG
>JANPEN010000095.1:0-2611 GCA_031422955.1 Acidimicrobiia bacterium | reverse complement strand
CGCGCCATAGACGCCGTGGTTGGCGACGAGGAGATCCAGATCGCCGTCGTCATCAATGTCGTTGAGCTTGGAGTTGTGCCCGGCGGTGCGTGCGAGGGTTTGTTTGCTCCAGGTCGGCGTTGCGTTGGGCTCGGTCGAGTTCTGCTCGGTTGCTCTCGTCGTGTAGGCCGACGGGCTCGGGATCAAGGTCCTCGATCGGCACGGAAATTACGTTGTCACAGCTGCAAGCTACCAAGCCGGGGCGGTTTTGGCAGCGAGGCGGCGAGCGGACTGGACCAGAGCTGGATCAGCGGGTTGGCGTTGATATGCGGCGACGAGCTCGAGATCGGCCACGGCCAGTTCGTCGAGCCTTCGGACCAGGTTGTCGTCGAGTTGTACCAGTACTTCGCGTCGGGCCATGCCACGAGCTTCTCGGACGAAGTCGGAAACCGAGGCGGTCACATCCTCAGCGACATAGGCCTCGCCTTGGTGGCAACCGATGCACTTCATCAGTTCCTCCTTCGTGTCTTGAATCAGGCCAGTACACGGCCTCGACGATCGTTTCGTCGTCCGCCATGTTGTCGCGAGCGGCGATGTGAAGCGCGCCGGCGGGGCCGTAGCCGTGCACGAGCCTGGCTGGGTGCGGGTGGTCGTCGGCCGGTGAGCGTGAACCCCGAATCCCGCAGCGATGACTTGGCCTGCCTGTGGATCCACGGCTGAGCCCGACTTGGGCCGTGGCGCGGCTCAGGCGCTGATGATCTTCACCTCGTAGCGCTCGAAGATGCGGTCGTGGGTGATCACGGTGAAGCCCTCGACCGTCGCTTGGGCGATGACCCGCGGTGTCGGTGGTCTCGAGGAACGCCTCGCGTCCCCACAGGCTTGCGACGTAGGGAAGCGTCGGGCCGGCGTACTGGCGGTCGAGGCAATGAGCGGGGCGTCGCCAGTCGATGTCAAGTCAAGCGATATGCGCGTCCCGGAACCCCAGGAGCTGCGCGACGGTGAGGAGCTCCTCGGATGGCGAGACCACCCGCACAGCGTCGACGCGCTGTGCGCCCACGAGTTCGAGCGCGGTCCGGGCTGGGACCATCCACTGACGGACCATCTCCGACGCCGGCTGGGTTACGTCGTCGTCGAGAGAAACGAGATTTATGCCGGCGAGCAGGGCGTCCCAGGCGGCCAGCCGTGCGGCCCAGCGGCTCGGATCATCGACCGCGCCGAGTCGCAACAATGCGGGCACCTCGACGGCCACCGTCGCCAGCGCGTGGAGGCTCGACGCTCCCTGCTCCTCCAGTACAGCGGCTTCGCGACCGAGGACGAACTCGGCGAGTCCCTCCGCGTCCCACCATGTGGACGTCACTACTGGGACTGGGCGGACCGCTGCGCGACGTATGCTTCGATGCGAGCAATCGTCTCCTCCAGGAGAGGGCTGTGCAGCCGAGCTGCGCGCTCGCTCACGAGCCGGCAGGCCTCGTTGTCGGTTGGGAGCTGTGCGATGAGGTGGCGAGCCCGCTTCCGGGCTTCGTCCCTACGTCTGTCCGCGTCCACGTCGGACAGGCTACACCGGCTCAACTGTACCGAGCGGAGACACTTCGCCGCGGTCTACCGCGGGCATGCGGACGGCTCAGTTGCCCATGATGAGGCCCCAGGGGTCGGGGGTGGCGGGCATGGGGACCTCAATGAGGGCGGGTTGGTCGGCGTCGATGGCGCGGCCGAGGGCTGCTTCGAGTTGGGTGGCGTTGGTGACGCGCTCGGCGCCGATCCCGAAGGCGTGGGCGAGGGCGACCCAGTCGGGGTTGGTGAGTTCGGTGCCGAGGTGTACGCCGTCGAATTGGGCGTTTTGCATGCGTTGCACGTTGCCGTAGGCGCCGTCGCTGAAGACGACGACGACTACGCCGATGCGTTCGTTGGCGGCGGTGGCGAGTTCGCTGAGCCCGTAGCCGAATCCGCCGTCTCCGGTGATGGAGACCACCGCCCGGTGGGGGTTGCCGACTTTGACGCCGAGTGAGGTGGGGTAGCCGTAGCCGAGGGTGCCTTGGAAGCCGGGCCACAGGTAGCTGCGGGGTTGGTGGACGGGGTAGCCGATCATGGAGACGTAGCCGACTTGGGTGAGTTCGTTGACCAGCACGCCGTCGTGGGGGATGGCCCGGCGCAGGGCCTGGCAGTAGGACCACTGGGGTTCGAGGCGGGCCAGGGCGGCGGTTTCGCGGGCTCGGGCGTTATCGAGGTCGGTGGCCCAGCAGGCCCGGTCGGGCCCGTCGAGGCGGTCGAGGAGGGCGGCGACCCCGGCCTTGGCGTCGGCGGTGACGGTTATATCGGGGGAGCGGGGCGGCCCGAAGTCGTTGGGGTCGAGGCTGAGGTGCACAACGGTGCAACCTTCGGCGGCGGTGACGGCGCGGCCTCGTTGGGTCAGACCGCGGCTGCCCACGATGAGCACGGTGTCGGCTCGGGCCATGATCTCGCGGCCGGCCACCGGCAGCAGGGCCAACGGATCACGGTCATCCACCGCGCCGCGTCCGTTGGAGCTGGTGGTGATGGGGGCGCCCAGCCGGCGGGCCAGGGCGATCAGCTCGGCGTTGGCCTCCGCCGCTACGGCGCCGCCACCGGCCAGGATCATGGGCCGCTGGGCCCTGAG
>JANPEN010000094.1:0-3784 GCA_031422955.1 Acidimicrobiia bacterium | reverse complement strand
CTACCACCTCCGCAGCTGCGGCTCGCGCGAGATCTTCGGTCTCCGCGATCACCCACGCGACGGCGCCACGGGTGCTCCGGAATCAGCGATCGCCGGTATGGAAGACAGTGGGCTGGGCCTCGACGCTGGCCACGATATGGCCCGTCGAGCCGCCGCCGCTCTGGCCCGGGGAAACGACGCCTTCGAGCAGCTCGCCGCCCGCCGCGGGGTGGGGCGGGGGGACCTGCTGCGCCTGGCCGTGGCCTGGCGCGACGGCGGCGCCTTCGCCGTTGATCTCATCACCGGTCAGGCCGCCCCCGCCGCTTGGAGCCCACCTGCGGGGCTGCTGGCCGAAACCGCGGCCCAGCTGCAATCGGAGTCGGCCGGCGAGCTGCGGCTGCGGGTGGGCGGGGACCGACTGACGCTCGTGGGTCAGCGCGCCGCCCTACACCCCGGCCCCGATGGACGCTGGTACCGCCTCGAACGTCGCCACGGCCACCTCGAGCTGACCCGCCCCCCGGTCGAGGACCCGGTGGATCTCCTCTCCGACTGAGCCCCCGGTTCTTGCCAGCCGGTCCCTGATCGGGCAAACTGTGCGGGTCGAAGGGGAGTAGCCCCTCGGGACCGGTCGTCAGTACGGCAGCTCGCTGCCCGGCCCCCCGCCCGTCTTCATGAGTCGGGAGCGAGACCTTCGACTGTCCGCTCTGTTCGAGACAGTCGAAAGGACCTGTTCTTGATGCTTGCCGCCGCCGATCGTTCCCAGTTCGTCGAACTCGATGTCCCCGCCGGAGCGTGGATCGCGCTCCTAGCGGTGATCCTCGCCATGCTGGCCATCGACCTGTACCGACATCGCGATGCCCACGCGCCGACACCGCGAGAGGCGCTCGTCGAGTCGATCATCTGGGTGATGTGCGGGCTCGCCTTCGCGGTAGTGATCGCCATCACGTTCGGGGGCGACGCGTTCGGTGAATACATCAGTGGCTATCTGATCGAGAAGTCGCTCAGCGTCGACAACGTGTTCGTCTGGTCGATGCTGTTCACGACAATGTCGATCCCAGTGAAGTACCAGCACCGCGTCCTGTTCTGGGGCATCTTCGGCGCCCTCGCTTTGCGAGCGGTCTTCATCGTCCTGGGCAGCGCCCTGATCAGCCGCTTCTGGTGGCTGCTGGTGGTGTTCGGGGTTTTCCTCATCTTCACCGGCGCCAAGATCATCCGCCACCGCGCCGACGAAGGCAAGAAAGAGTCCACCCGCGGCCTGGGCCTGCTGCGCCGACTCATGCCAGTCACCGACGAGCTCGACGGGCAGAAGTTCTTCACCCGTGTCAACGGCAAACGCGCCGCCACCCCGTTACTGGCTGCGTTGTTCGTCATCGAGATCACCGACGTCATCTTCGCGGTGGACTCGGTGCCCGCCATCCTGGCCGTGTCGAACGAGTCCTTCCTCGTGTTCGCCGCAAACGCCTTCGCCATCCTGGGCCTGCGAGCGATGTACTTCCTGCTCGCCAACGCCAAAGAACGCTTCCACTACCTGTCCCACGCCCTCGGAGGCATCCTGATCTTCGTCGGGATCAAGATGGCGATCTCGCACTGGTACCACATGAACACCTACCTGTCCCTGGCCATCATTGTCAGCTTGCTCGTCGCCGCGATCGTGTTCAGTCTGCAGCTCGCCAGGCGTCTCGGGGTGCCGGTGGCCACGCTGTCGGACGAGCATCACACGCACTGACCGGCCGCTATCTCCTGCTCCTGGCAAGAACTCTGTCTTCTATAACATGCAACTCATGCCATGTCATAGAAGACAGAGTACGATGGTCGTGATGCGAGCTCAGCAAGGAGTCCACCGATGAAATGCCCAGCCTGCCCCACCATCACACTCGTGATGACCGACCGGTCCGGTATCGAGATCGACTACTGCCCCGACTGTCGGGGCGTCTGGCTCGACCGCGGTGAACTCGACAAGATCATCGAACGAGCCACCCCCACCCTGCCCGCCCCACAGCCAGCGGTGCCAGCACCAGCCGCTCCGTACCCCAACGACGCGACGCCAGCCGTAGGTCCGCCACGGCGCGACTGGGACGATGACGATGACGATGACGATGACCGGCGCCGCTACCGGCCCGGCTCTTCGAGCGACAGCCGCCCCATTGAGAAACGCCGCAAGAAAGGCCTCCTCGGTGACCTGTTCGACTTCTAGAAACCTTTGTTGAGCTAGTGGGTCGGGCTAGGTCGAGGTCGGGAGCTACTGGACCAACGGTCCGAACACCTCCGCGAGACGATGATGGGCCTCCAATGGATGGCGCAAGGAGGCCTCCAACCGGACCGCGTACACGTTGCGGCGCCCGACCCGCGACCGCTCCACGTACCCACCATCAACAAGATCGGACACGATCCTGTGCGCAGCCCGCTCACCGATTCCGACCAACCGGGCAATCTCTGCGATCCGAACTTGCGAGTCCTGGGCAATGCAAACCAGCACATGACCGTGATTGGTCAGAAACGTCCAACCCAGCTGCTCCTGCGCTATCACCGTCTTCACAACTTTTTGAGGCGCCATCACGGCAACGGTAGCCGGACTGCTCACCAACCCTGCCATGTCTAGCGGGTCTCCCAAGACATGTCACACAACACCTCGAAGGCCAGCAATGAACGAGAAGCACAGCCCCAACCCCAATGACGATCACGACGATCACGACGATCACGACGATCTCGACGCCACTGCGTTCCAGCCGAACGCCGACGAGTTGCTCGCCAACAACGCCCGTTACGCCGACCGGTTCGCGGACCATGACCTCAGCCTGGCACCCCGCAGAAAGCTCGCCATTGTCGCCTGCATGGACAGCCGTATGGACATCTTTGAAATGCTCAACCTCGCTCACGGCGACGCACACATCATCCGCAACGCAGGCGGTGTCATCACTGACGACGTCATCCGCTCACTCGTGCTGTCCCAACGGCTCCTCGGTACCCGCGAAATCCTCCTCATCCACCACACCGACTGTGGCCTCCAAAAAGTCATTGAGGCCGAGCTCAAGGCCGAGATCGAAACCGAAACCGGCATCCGCCCCCAATGGGCCATCGAAGGTTTCAAAGATCCCTTCGAGGACGTCAGGCAATCCATTCGCCGCCTACGTCACAGCCCCTTCATCGCCGACAAGAACCTCATCCGCGGTTTCGTCTACCACGTCGAGAACGGCCGCCTCACCGAAACGACCCCTTCATGACCAATGCCGACCGGACCTTCGGTCTCGCGTCAGCACCCACGGTGGTCCAGTCAATGTTGTTTGCCTGCGGATTCGGGTTGATCTGACGAAGTAGAGCTACGTCACCGCTGATCGTCGCCGGGAATTCGGATTCCCCTCCATCGTCTCATTGGACACCATCGGGGTGACCGGGGACAGGGGGCATCTCGACGTCTGCGTGGTGGTGCCAGCCCCACCACGCGGGAGGAGCTTGCACCCTGTCGTCGAGTGAGCCGGCGGTGTACACCTCCTGCATGTGGATGATCACCCTTCGGGACCTGCAGTGGCGGCGCCGGAGGTTCGTCATCGCCGTGATCGCGACGTCGCTGGTGTTCAGCCTCACGCTCGTGCTCGACGGGATCATGGCCCACTTCGACAACGAGATCGACCAGGTCGTCGGCCTGTTCCGGGCCGATACCTGGGTGGTGGCCGACGGCGGGGCCGGCCCGTTCACCACCACCAAGCTGATGCCTGCGGAGGTGGCCGACGAGCTCCGCCGGCTCCCTGGTGTGGAACGGGCCGACCCATTGATCCAGGCCCGGGAGACCGTGCGGGGCAAGTGGGTG
>JANPEN010000093.1:0-5070 GCA_031422955.1 Acidimicrobiia bacterium | reverse complement strand
CCGACGCCGTCGCCGCGGTACTCGGCGGCGCGGCACCGTGGATCCCCGCGCCACCGGAACGCACCATCGCGCTCTACGACCTGGGCGGTGCCACCTTCCAGGCCAGCGTGCTACGCCACCAGGGCCGTCGGGGGACGTTGCTCGGACGACCGGAGGTGGTCGAAGGGCTAGGTGGCGCCGACATCGACGGCGCCCTTTTCGGCCACGTCCGGCGCCTGCTCGGCCCAGCGTTCGACCGGCTCGATACGGAAGATGCGGGCGTAGCCGCCGCCATTGGGGGGCTTCGGGCCGAATGCGTGACGGCGAAGGAACTCCTGTCCAGCGAGATGCAGGTGACGATTCCGGTTCTGTTGCCCGGAATCGAGATGGAGCTGTTGCTTACCCGAGCCGAGCTCGAGGTGGTGGCCCGACCCGCGCTGCAGGAGAGCATCGCCGCGCTGCGCCGGGCGTTGAGCGCAGCGGGGATCACTCCGTCCGAGCTCGATGGGGTGATGATCATCGGCGGGGCCGGGCAGCTGCCCATAGTGGGTCAAATGCTGAGCAACGAGTTCGGCCGGCCCGTGTTACAAGAGGTCGAGCCGGGTCATCTGCTCGCCCGCGGGGCCGCCCTGCTCGGCGCCGAGGAGGCCCAGCGACGTGCGGTCGCCGCCGCCCCCGCCCCGGGCCGACCGAGCAAGCCGGCGGTCGCGACCGTTCCCTTCGCCCCCACCGTTCCCGCTCCAGCGGGGCCAGGGCCACGACAATTGCCTGCAGGGGGTCCGATCGCGGATCGTTGGCGGCGTTACGTGGTCGGCATCAGCGTCCTGGTCGTGGTCGGACTCATCGGCGCGGTCCTCTCCGTCGCGCTACGCCGCAGTCCCGGCGGGACGGGTGATGGCGCAGGGAAGGCTCTGGACGCGATCGGCCCCGCCGTAGTGAACACGCCGGAGCCGACGAACACCGCGCCGAGCACGAGCACCGCGGACCCCGGGGTTGCAACACCAACCACTACCGGGTCGGGCGCCGCGGGGGGATGCACGTTGGTCTCGCTGGCCCGTTCGGCCTGCATTGCCGCCGTTACCGTTGATCGGGGCGCGGACAACATCCTCGGGGACGAGGACTATCTCGTCGCCTCGTTTCGAACCGGGGGATTCGAACCCGGAACCGGAACGGCGGGGGACCACGTGCTGCACTTCTACTTTCCGGTCGCAGAGATAGCCCAGGACATCCGCAATGCGGGGACGAGTGGTCCCAGCCCCGGCGGGTACCTTCCCTGGGCGGGAACCAGCCCCTGGCGTGCTGGGAACGGGTCCGTGCCCTTCTCCGTGGGCAGCGCCCGCCGGGTTGGAGCGTCACAGCTGTGCGTGCTGGTCGCCGATGACACCGGCGCCATCCTCGTCGGTACGGGAAGCTGCGCCGAGCTGCCCGCCAGTATTTCCTGAAACCACCCGCATCTCCTGAGTATTGCCCGACCGAAGCGCCGCCGTGCTCTACTGTGCGCCACTGACGTCGACAGCAGCGGCGGCGAGCCACCAGCCAGGCTCCCGCCATCAGGATCAAAGGGGGCAAGGGTGGCATACGACCTCGGCATCGACGTGGGCACGACGAGCACCGCGGCCGCCGTAGTCCACGATGACGGTCGCTTGGAGGTGCTGGCCCTCGGCGCCGTGAAAGACAGTGTTCCCACCGTTGTTTTTCTCCAGGACGATGCCACCCTGACGGTTGGGGAGGCGGCGGCGCGACGCGGGGCGATCGACGTGTTCGCCGCGGCCCGCGAGTTCAAGCGACGTCTCGGTGATCCGACCCCGCTGCTGTTGCGCACGTCCCCCTTTTCCGCGGAGTTGCTGCTCGGCAGGATGATCCAGGCGGTGGTGGCCCGGGCCACGGAACGACTCGACGGCCCGCCCCGCATCACCGCGGTCACCCAACCGGCCAATTGGGGTCCGTACAAGCACGAGCTGTTCGGCCAGGCCCTCGCCGCCGGCGGGGTACCCGACGCCGTACGCCTCAGCGAACCTCAAGCCGCGGCTCTGGCCTACACCGCCCAAAGCCGCATCCCCGACGGGGCGATCGTGGCCGTCTACGACCTCGGTGGGGGCACGTTCGACGCCGCTGTTCTCCGCAAAGAGGCCGGATCCTTCATCCCCATGGGTACGCCGGTCGGGATCGAACGGCTGGGCGGCATCGACTTCGACGACGCCATCTTCGCCTACGTACGCCAAGCGGTGGGAGCCCGCTGGCCCTCCGACCCCGACGATCCGAGCCTGCCCGCGCCGATGTTGCAACTCCGCCGCGCCTGTGTTGAGGCCAAGGAGTTGCTCTCCACCGATACCGAGGCCGACATCGCCGTGCTGTTACCCGGGGTGGCCGTGTCGATCCCGCTGTCGCGCGCCACCTTCGAGGCAATGATCGCCCCCCGCATCGCGGAGAGCCTCGATGCACTGGACCGCAGCATCGCCCTGGCCGGTATTACACCCGAACAACTGCATGCGGTGGTCCCAGTGGGCGGCAGCTCCCGTATCCCCCTCGTCCGCCAACGGTTGGCGGAACGGTACCGCCAGGCCCTATCGGCGGACATCGAACCGGTGTACGCGGTGGCGCGGGGGGCAGCCCTGGCTGCCAATCACGCCGCGCGGTCCCTGCCCGCCGCGCCGCCCCAGACACCGCCGGGGTTCCCCGGCCCCCCCGCCCCGATGGTCCCAACCCCGATGGGCTCAGCGGGAGTGTCCTCACCGGTTTCCACGCCGAGCGCACCCGGGCCGAGCGCACCCGCCCCGGCTCCTGCGGGTTTCGCCGGACAAGGATGGGCGCCGCCGGCGCCAGGGATCGTCCCCGCTGAAGGCCTGGCCGCACCCGCCTCGATCGACCAGCCGTCAGACCGCACCCGGCCGACATCGAGGCCACTGTGGGTTGCCCTCATCGTCCTGTTCGCTGTCCTGGCCGTGGCCGGACCATTCAAGATGGTACGGGGCAGTAGCTCCGATGGTGGTTACGGCACCACCCCGCTGGTGACTATGGCCGCCAGCACCTTTTCGCCCGCCGAGCTGGTCGTTCCCCGAGGTACCTCCGTGGTGTTCGACAACAACGACGTCTCCCCCCACACGGTCACCGCCGAAGATGCCAGCGTGGACTCGGGAACCTTGCGTCCAGGGGCCACCTTCAGCGTGGTCATCAACGAGCGGTTCAGCTACTTCTGCGCTATTCATGCTTCGATGAAGGCGACGATCGAGATCGAGGCCTGACGATGGATTTCGTGTCGCTGCTCAACGACGTCACCGGCGGCAACTTGCTGGCCTGGAAGGTGGCCCTGACCAGCGGGGTATTTGCCCTAGCCGGTTTGCAGATGGCCCTGGCGGCACGACTGTGGGGAGTCGGCGGGTTCCGCATGGCTCCCGACACTGCGGCCACCGTGCACCGCTGGAACGGCCGGGTGGTCCTCGTGGGGGCGGTGCTGGTGGGCTTTTCCTGTCTGATCGGGCCGGCTGGGGCGACTTCTCCGGCCCGGGTGCTGTGGCATTCGGTGTTCGGATCCCTACTCTTCGCCGCGCTGGTGGTGAAGTTCGCCCTGCTCAAGCTGATCCGTGAGGGCGGTCGGTACCTTCCCCTTGCCGGCAGCGCGTTGTTCGTGTCCTTTCTGGCGCTCTGGGTCACCAGCGTCGCCGACTACGTCTCGAGGTAATGAACGTGGACCGCACCGACCCCTGTCTGGATAGCTCACCCCCGGAACGGACCGCCCTGGATCCGCTCCCGGCCGATGAAGCGGGAGCGACGCGTCGCCGGTTTGGGCGCCGACGTTCCCTGGCCCTGGCCACGCTCACCGGTGGGATGATCGCGTTGGTCATCGGTCTGTGGGTCGCCGCGGCCGGACCGGTTGCCGCCCAACCAAGCGGGGCGGCAACGGTGAACATGGTCGACTTCGAGTTCGAGCAGAAGTCCATCACCATACCTGTAGGTACCTCGCTGTCCTGGGCCAACGCCGGCGAACGGCCCCACACCGCAACGGACCGGGGCGGCACCTTCGACACCCAACCGGTGAACCCGGGTGAGACCGGCTCCATCACCCTCACCGCGCCGGGTACCTATTTCTACTTTTGTCGCATCAACCCGGTGAAGATGAACGGCATCGTGGTAGTGACACCGACGGGGACACCATCACCGGTGGTGCGGGTCCAGACGATCGATCCCACCAACATTGAGGGTGAGTCGCTGCGCTTCGACACGCCCAAGCTCGAGGTGGCGGCGGGAACGACGTTGCTGGTGGCCAACGTGGGCGGCAAGCCCCACTCGCTGAGCGCGGAAGATGGGTCCTTTAGCACCGGCATCATCCAGCCGGGGCCGGAAGGCGGCCGCTTCGCCGGCTCCAACGCCACCCTCACCCTCAACACACCGGGGACGTTCAACTTCTTCTGCGATGTCCATCCTCAGGCTATGAAAGGAACGGTGGTGGTGAGCGGCGCGCCCCCACCAACCACCCCGGCTCCGGCCTCCAACGGCGCTCGCAGCGCCGAGGTCACCATTGCCGATTTCGAGTTCGAGCAGGCCCAGATCTCCGTCGGACCGGGTGCCGAGGTCACGTTCCGCAACGTCGGCGACGCCCCCCACACCGCCACCTTCGACGACGTCGAGCTCGACACCGGCAACCTCGACACCGGGGCAAAAGCGGTCCTGATCGCCCCCACCCAACCGGGCAGCTACAGCTATTTCTGCGGGGTGCATACGAAGATGCGAGGGGTACTGGTGGTGCTCGGTCAGAACACTGCGGACCCCTTGGCCTCACCCAACCCCACCGTCGGCGCAGCATCCGGCGGGGACGGCGACGCCGGTCAGGGTGGTGCCGCGGTCACCGCGGCGCCCTCGCCGCCACCAGCCGCTACTGCGGGAAGCGGCATCTCATCGGCCATGTCGATCTGGGTGATCGCCACCGTTGCCGTTGCTTGCTTCCTCGGCGGGGTGGGCATGACCCCGTTGCTCTCCCGTCGACCCCGGCCGTCAACCGCCTGAACCGATCCGGGGTCACCGGCAACTGGCGGGGAATGAAGGCGCCGCGACCGGCGGCGCTCTACGCTCGGGTCGATGGAGCGCACGATCTAC
>JANPEN010000092.1:0-2853 GCA_031422955.1 Acidimicrobiia bacterium | reverse complement strand
CACAGATCGGAGCGCCCCGGTTGCCACAGGTCCGGGAAACGGTCACGGGCCGCTTCGACCACCCCGGCCCAATCCCGATGAGACAGCGTGGTTTGGGCCAAGAGGGCCACTGGATGGTTGGTGGCGGCCAAACGGGCCACGTCTTGGGGGGTCTCCACCAGGTCGATGGACTCTGGCGCCACCGCCATGGTCCCCACCGCCTCCTCGTGGCCCTCATGGCCGACATACAGGATGCGGTAGCCCTGGCCGGCTCGCTTCTTCACCTCGTGATGGACCTTGGTCACCAGCGGACATACCGCGTCCACCACGTAGCCACCCTTGGCCCGTGCCGCCGCCACCACCTCGGGGGCGGAGCCGTGGGCGGACAACATGATGGGGCTGGCCTCGGGGACGCTGGCGATGTCGTCGACGAACACCACCCCCAGGGTCCGGAAGCGATCCACCACCCGCTGGTTGTGGACGATTTCGTGGTAGCAGTACACCGGCGGCGGAAAGGTGCGGACCATCCACGACAACGCCTTGATGGCCATTTCCACCCCGGCACAGAACCCCCGAGGGGCGGCCAGCAGCACCCGGTCCACGTCCATGAGAACCTTCAGGCTACAGTTCCTGGCCGATCCTGGTGGCGGTTTGCGGAGCCGGGAACGGCGCCGGTGGCGGTGGCGGCGTACACTTGTAGCCCATGTCTGTCCCCTCCAGCCTCGCAGCGCGCGCCAGCCTGCCCCGAGTGGTGGCCGTCGCCCCCGGTTCTCCGGCCGCTGCGGCCGGGGTCCTGCCTGGCGATGAACTGGTGTCGCTGTGCGGGGAAACGGTGCGAGACGTTATCCAGTACCGCATGTTGGCCGATGAGGCGGACCCGTGGTTGGAGTTGCGCCGGGGCGGTCTGGAGCTTGAGGTCGAGGTGGCCAAGCGGGCCGGCCAGCCCCTCGGCATCGACGTCGACGCGGCGGTGTTCGACCGGGTGCGTACCTGCGACAACCATTGCGAGTTCTGTTTCATCTACCAGCTCCCGCCGGGGATGCGCCGCAGCCTTTACCTCAAAGACGACGACTACCGGCTGAGCTTCCTGTTCGGCAACTTCACCACGCTGACCCGCTTCACCGAAGCCGATCTTGAACGGGTCATCACCGAAGGTCTGTCGCCCCTTTACGTGTCCATCCATGCCACCGATCCAGCCGTGCGCGCCGACATGCTCAAGAACCGTCGGGGGGCCACGTCGTTACGCTGGCTGCGTCTGCTGCTCGACCACGGGGTGACGGTCCACGGCCAGATCGTGGTCTGTCCAGGCGTGAACGATGCCGCCGTGCTGGAGGACAGCCTCTGTGGCATCGCGGATCGGTATCCCGAGCTAGCCACGGTGGCGGTAGTGCCGTTGGGGCTCAGCCGGTTCAACACCGCAGGGCGCATGCGGCTGCACACCGCCGAGGAGGCCGCCGCGGTCATCGAGTGCGTCGAGGCCTGGCAGGAGCGTTTCCATGACCTGTTCGGCCGTCGCTTGGTGTTCGCGGCCGACGAGTACTACCTCATGGCGCAGCGTCCGTTCCCTCCCGCGGCCAGCTACGAGGGCTTTGCCCTCCACGAAGACGGGGTGGGTATGGCCCGAGCCTTCGAGGCGGCGTTCCTGACCGATCCCGCCGCGCCGGCGGAAACCATCGCGCTGACCGAAACCACCGGGCAGAACCCTGAACCAGCCTTGATCCACGCCGGTGGCACCCAGGCCGGTTTCTTCGCCTGGTCCGATCGGGGCGTCTCTGCCGTCCCTGCCCCGGCCGCCACCGGCTCGGGAGCCACCGGGCGGGTAAGTGCGACCGTCGAAGGCTACCGGGCGGCCCGCCAGGGGCCCGACCCCGTGGTTGGCCTCTCCGCCCAGGCGGTGCGCTTGGGCCCTCGGCGCCTCGCCCCCGTTACCATACTGAGCGGTACCTACGGGGCCGCTGTGTTAGAGCCGTTGGTATCCCAGCTGCGGGCCGGTTCTCCGACCGCGACCGCGTCCCGGACCCTCGCTCCGGTGCGGGTCCTGGCCGTGGAGAATCGCTTCTTCGGCGGCAATGTCGGGGTATCGGGGCTGCTGGTGGGCGAGGATCTGGCCCGGGTGCTGCAAGACGCGCCGGCCAATCATCGCTACCTGTTGCCCGACGTGTGCCTGTCGGAGGGGCGCTTCCTGGACGGCTCTACGCCCCAGCAGCTGCCCCGGCCGGTCGAGATCATCCCCACCGATGGCGCCTCGTTGCGCAAAGCCCTGGAGCGAAGCTGATGCTGCCCGTGATGCTGCCCACGACACTGCCCAATATCGCCATCGTCGGTCGGCCCAACGTCGGCAAGTCCACCCTGGTCAACCGGCTGGTCGGGCGGCAAGAAGCCATCGTGGAGGAACGCCCAGGAGTCACCCGGGACCGTAAGGCGCTGGAGGGGGACTGGCAGGGTCGACGTTTCGTGGTGGTCGACACGGGCGGCTGGATGGCCGGCGGGTCGGGCACGGTGCTCGACGCCAAGGTGTCCCGGCAGTCCGAGCGGGCCATGGCCGACGCCGACGCGGTGCTGTTCGTGGTGGACAGCCGGGTCGGCTTGACCGAGGAAGACGCCAGGGTAGCGGGCCTGCTGCGCCGCCTGGAGCAGGAAAAGCCGGTGTTCGTGGTGGTCAACAAGGTCGACAACAAAAAGCAGGAAAGCGCGGTGTGGGAGTTTCTCTCCCTCGGATTGGGCGAGCCCTACGCAGTGTCCGCCCTGCACGGCGCCGGCACCGGTGACCTGCTTGACGCCGTGCTCGACCGGGTCGGTGCCACCGTGGATGACGGTGAGGACCACATCGACCAGACCTCGGCCGCCTCCCGGGGCGCGGCCCGTAGCCGGGCC
>JANPEN010000091.1:0-2610 GCA_031422955.1 Acidimicrobiia bacterium | reverse complement strand
GCCCGAATCGTGGCCACCACCCGCAACGGGCAGCGCGCGTCGGTCAGCGCGTACTCGAGGGCATCGAGAAAGCGACGTCGCACGATCTCGTCGTCGCACAGCGTGAACAGTTCCTCGAATTGGTCGATGACGAGCAGCACCGCGCCGTGGCCATCGTCGGGCAGCACTGCCTTGACGACGCGGGCAAGGCCCCGTTGGTTGTCCGCCAGCTGGCCCATCAAGTTGTCGGGCGCTTTCGTCGCCACCCGCAACAGCGCCGCCCCGAGCTCCTCGAACGGATCACGGCCCGGCAACATCGTGGCCACGAACCAGTTCTCCGAGCCCGGCACCGCGCCACGACGCAGGGCCGGCAGGAGCCCGGCCCGGACCACCGAGGACTTCCCGATGCCCGACGGCCCGACCACCACCGCCACCCGCCCGGACGTGTCGGTGCGCGACAGGTTGGCTACGAGGCGGTCGACCAGCCTTTCCCGGCCTCGGAAGTCCACCGCGTCCGCCTCGGTGAACGCCCGCAAGCCCTTGTAGGGGTTACGGGCGTCGAGTGCAGCCATCATCGTCGAGGCGGCGCGACGAGCGGGTGAAGGGTGGGCGGTGCCGCTGTCCAGCGCAGCGACGAACTCGGTGACGAAGTCCTCGATCCGCTCGAACCGGTCCTGTGGTGCTTTGGCCGTTGCCCTGGCCAGCACCTGGTCCACGGCGCCGGGCACGTCCTGTCGGCGGGCTCGAACGGCGGGAATTGGCTGGTTCAGCTGTCGCTGGAGCAGCTCGGCGTGGCTGCTGGCTTCGGGGAACGGCAACTGGCCGGTCAACGCCTCGTACACGGTGATGCCCAGACCGTGCACATCCGCCTGCGGTCCGATCGGTTCGCGCCGCAGCTGCTCGGGTGACGCGTAGGCCGGGGACCCCGCGGAGAGCGCGGCGGAGGGGTCTGCCAGCTCGGCGCCTTCGAGCGCGATGCCGAAATCGCCGAGGTAGAAGTTGCCGACCTCGTCGAGGAAAACGTTGGCTGGTTTCACGTCTCGATGGACCACACCGGCCCGGTGGGCGGCGGCGAGGGCCGAACCGACCTGGGTGACCAGCGTACGGGTCTGGTCCGTGCTCAGGCCACGACCGGTGGTGAGGTTGGCTTCCAGCGTTCCGCCCCGAAGGTAGCGGAACACCAAGTACGCCCGGTCGGGTTCCCGCCAGTAGTCATAGAGCGGGACGATGTGGGGGTGCTCCAAGCTGGCCACGAGATGAGCTTCGGACTCGAAGCGACGCACGAACTCGGGCCGGTTGGCCAGCTCCGCCCGGATCACCTTCACGGCAACATCACGACCGACAGACGGTTGCGTGCCGCGGAACACCACGGCGAACGCACCCTCACCGAGTTGCTCACCGAGCCGGTATCCCCGCAGGGCCCGACCCGGGAGCGTTGCCCCTGCAGGCAGGTGGAGCGACGCGTCACCGGCGAGGACCCGGCGGTCGAGCTCCACCAGCTCCTGGCCCGGCTCCAAGCCGAGGTCGGTCCCCAGGCGGGCCCGATGGGCCTGGAAGGCCCGCGCCGCCTCGGCCTGACGGCCCGCTCGGTACAACGCCAGCATCTGCTGACCAACAAGGCGGTCGCGCAAGGGGAAAGACTCCACCGCCCCAGCCAGCTCCGGCAGCGCATCGGTGTGTTTGCCCGCTGCCAACATGGCGTCAAAGCGACGTTCGGTTGCGGTGACCCGAAGCTCCTCCAGTCGCTCCACCTCGGGCCGAGCCCATTCCTCGGTGGCCACCTCGTCATAGGCCGGTCCGCTCCACTCCGCCAGCGCGGCATCCAGCAGCTCGAGCCGCGGCAACAACCCCAGGCCGACGCGGTCCGCTTGTGCCACCAGGTCCACGAACGTCAGGCTGTCGAGCGTCGCCGCGCCGGCCATGGCCTCCGCGGCAGCATCCAAGCGGTAGCCGCCGCCCTCGGTCACGACCACTTCGACACCCAGCCCCTGGCGCAATCGGGCCACCATGGTGCGTAACGACGCTCGCGGGTCTTCCGGTAGGTGGTCCCCCCACACCCGCTCGGCCAGCCGGTCGCCAGGCACCACCCGACCGGCATCGATGGCGAGCGCCGCCAACAATCGACGCTGACGGGGTCCCCCGAGATCGATACGGCTGCTGCCGTGCAGTGTCGGGGTGCTGGCGCCCATAGGTCCGAGCACCCGCAGCCGTGCCCGCGTACGGCGCCTGGGCGATGCCAGCCCCACGTCCGTCTCAACCCTGTCCATGTGTATCACTATCATTGATCAGCGGTTTCAGAATCGTGTCAACCGCCGTGCCGCGTGATCGTCGGGGCAGTCACCGACTTGTCGTTTGGCCCCCCGTCAGGCCAGCTCGATTGTTCATGCGGAGCGATGGGTCGTTGCGCCGATGGTGATGGCCGCAGCAGCCGCCGTGACCATCCAGGGATGGTGTAGCCAGGCCATGAGCACCGACTCAGGTACCAACTCCGTCGGTAGGGCCACCGCCGCGACCCACAGCAGGATCGACGCCGCGGCGGCTTCGTTGGCGTGATCGATGATGGGGTTGCCGACGGCGTGCACGGCGGTCCCGATAGCGGCCAACGCAACCAGGGCGGCGGCGAGTTCGGGC
>JANPEN010000090.1:0-11245 GCA_031422955.1 Acidimicrobiia bacterium | reverse complement strand
GACCGAGCGTGGCTTGCCTTCACTGGCCCGATCGGGCAGTTCGGGGTTGCGGTCCTCGCCGCCGGAACCATCCCCTTCGCTACCGCGAGCCCTGGCGCGGCGGGGCGGTGAGGTGTCTTCGATGTCGCGGGAGGAGGCCGGGCTCGATGCAGGCCCTGGCGACCCTGGCGGCGTTGATCCGGGGGTGACCGGGATCTCGGGCATGGTCAAAAATCCTTCTCATGTGGCGCACGACGGCGTGCGCGCCCACGGGGCAGAGCCGACGGGCTGCGTAAGCGGCTCGCGTCGTTCGCCTTCGTGGTCGATCCACTGGGCCAGCCTGCACACTCGCCGCTCCTGCCACTGCGGCCCGAGGGCTTTGATCAGCTCCGCCGGTCGAAGGGCGCGGGGCTGGGTGCCGAGCTCGGCCCGAAGCACAACCCCGTGCTGGGACTGGGAGGCATCGGCGTCGAGGTACAGGCAACGCACGTAGGGGCGGATATCGTCGCTGGTTATCTTGCCCTTGCGTTCGCGTTCGAAGATGAGGCTGGGGGCCTCGTTGAGCTTACGCAGGGCTGCTTCGGCCTCGGCCGGCGAGCCGCCTTCGATTTCGATTGACCAGGTCGAGCTGGTCACCGCTTCTTGCAGCGAGAGGGTGTCGGCACTGTCCACCGCCGCCGCCAGACAGCACTGCACCCCTTCGGGCAGCACCGCGCTGAATCGTTCCGGTAACGCCTCGATGACGGCGAGGTCCACCGCGTCGACCAGGTCGACATCGAGATACTCGGCCCAGGACTCGTGGCCAACGGAGAGGGCCAGACCGAAATGGAACCGGGGCCGGGGCGAGAAACCAACGGAGTAGGCCACCGGCAGCTCGGCCCGTCGAAGGGCCCGTTCCCATATGCGGGCCAGGTCGCGGTGGGATACGAACCGAACCTTGCCCTGCTTGGTGAAACGGACCCTGACCCTCATGTCGAGGCCGCCTCGGCCATGCCAGCCACGGCCACAACTGCCTCGGGCGCGGTCACCGTTGGGCGGCTGCGGAGCACGACGGGTACCACGTGGCCGGTGGTGAGATCCTGGCCGGTTCCCTGGCTCCCTCCGGCCGGCGCCACCGCCGAGGCCACGATGTGCTCGATGCCGTAGCCGGTGCACGCCCCGCAGTCGTAGCAGGGTGTCCAGCGGCAATCGGGCAGGCCAACCTCGGCCAGGGCGTCGTGCCAGTCTTGCACCAGGAAATCCTTGTGCAGGCCGGCCGAGAGATGGTCCCAGACCAGCACTTCGTCTTCGTGGCGGTGGCGATGTACGTAGTCGTCGGCGGAAAGCCCCGCCCCCGCCAGGGCATCAAGCCAGCGGCCCAGCTCGAAGTGTTCTGTCCACTCCTGGAAGGTCCCACCTTGGCGCCAAACCTCCTCGATGACAGGACCCAGACGCCGATCGCCGCGGGCCATCAGGCCCTCGATGAGGGTGGCCTTAGGGTCGTGCCAGCGCAGCTGCACGCCTTTGGAGCGCCGGGCGTCTTGGCGCAGCAGGTTGATCTTGCGTTCCAACTCCGCCACCGTGTTCTGGCCGAACCATTGGAACGGGGTGAACGGCTTGGGCACGAACCCGCCCACCGAGACGGTGACGGACGCCCCCCGCTGGTGACGTTGACCGATGGCGACGCAGTTGCGGGCCAGCTCAGTGATGCCGAGGGTATCCTCGTCGGTTTCAGTGGGGAGCCCGATGAGGAAGTAGAGCTTGACCCGCCGCCAGCCGTTGGCGAAGGCAGCTTCGACGGCGGTGTAGAGGTCCTCCTCGCGGATCAGCTTGTTGATGACCTGGCGCATGCGCCACGTACCCGCTTCGGGGGCGAAGGTCAGCCCGGAACGGCGGGCCTGCTGCAGTTGGGCGGCGATGGCCACGGTGAAGGCGTCAACCCGCAGGGAGGGTAGGGCCACCGAAATGTTGTCGCCGCAGTCCATGATGTCCCCGACGACGTCGGAGATGCCGGAAAAGTCGGCGGTGGACAGCGAGGTCAGCGCCACCTCGTCGTAGCCGGTTCGGCGCAACCCTTCGCTGACCATCGTGCGGACCTGCTCGGCGGAGCGTTCCCGTACCGGGCGGGTGATCATGCCCGCTTGACAGAACCGACAGCCCCTGGTGCAGCCCCGGAAGACCTCCACGTTGAGCCGGTCGTGCACAACCTCGGTCAACGGCACCAGCTGCTGGCGGGGGTAGGGCCAGTCCTCAAGGGAGGCAATGGTGCGCTTCTCGATGCGGGCCGGTACCTCGGGATAGCGAGCCACCATCGAAACCAGAAGGGGCCCGTCGTAGCTGACGTCGTAGAGAGCGGGCACGTAGACGCCAGCCACGGTGGACAGCTGGCGCAGCATCTGCTCGCGGGAGCCGGGGGTCACCCCCGCCCGTTTCCAGGCCCCGATCACCTCGGTGATCTCCGAAACCACCTCTTCGCCGTCACCCAGCACGAAGGCGTCCACGAAATCGGCCAACGGCTCGGGGTTGTACGTGCAGTGACCCCCGGCGATGATCAGCGGATCGTCTTCAGCTCGATCCGCCACCCGAACGGCCACCCCGGCGAGATCGATGCAGTTCAACATGTTGGTGTAGGTGAGCTCGGCGGACAGGTTGAAGGCCAGCACTTCGAACTGGTCGCCGGGCAGATGGTTCTCCAGCGAGAACAGCGGCACCTGATGGCGGCGCATCTCCGCTTCGAGATCAAGCCAGGGCGCGTAAGAGCGCTCGGCCACCGCGTCGTCTCGCTCGTTGATGATCTCGTAGAGGATCTGCAGGCCCTGGTTGGGCAGGCCGACCTCGTAGGTATCGGGGTAGATCAGCAGCCAGGCCACTTTCTCGGGGCTGTGAAGGGGACGCTGGGCGCCGTCCTCGCACCCGATGTAGCGGGCCGGTTTCTCCACCCGGGAGAGCAAGGGTTCAAGCCGGGGCCAGACGGTCGACATGTTGAGCTGCACACTACCGCACAAGCGGCGACACCCCGCGTTGGCGGCCGCCGACAATCCGCTCGCCCCGAGGGAAAAGATCCTGCTGAGAGGGGGTGGACTGCCTCCGACGATGGGAGCGGATGGGGCCCCCATGGCTCAGCGGAAGCGGTGGGTGTGCACAGACAACACGATGCCCATACCGGCCAACGTGGTCAACAACGACGAGCCGCCGTAACTGAGAAAGGGCAGGGGAATGCCGGTGACGGGCATGATGCGCATGCTCATCCCGACGTTCTCGAACACCTGGAACACCACCATGGCCAGGACCCCGCAACACAACAAGGCGCCGAAGTCGTCCTTGGCCAACTGCGCCACCCGCAACACCCGCAGCGCCAGCGCCAAGAACAACGCCAGCACGACGGTGGCTCCCACGAAACCCAACTCTTCGCCCACCACGGTGAAGATGAAGTCGGTTTGTTGTTCGGGAACGACGCCCTCCTGGGTCTGAGGTCCCTTACCCCAGCCCCGCCCGGTGAGCCCACCCAGGCTGATAGCCGTTTCGGACTGAACGACGTTGTAGCTCTCGGCCAGGCCGGTCTCCTGGTCCGAGGCCTGCTCCATAAACACCAGCAGGCGATCGCGCTGGTACTGGGCCAACAGGTCGCTGTTGAGCACCGCCACCGTGCCCAAGATCCCCGCCAGCAACAGCGCGGCCAAGTGGCGAGCCCGCACCCCCGCCACCGCCAGCAAGGTCAAGCTGACCACGGCAAAGACCAACATGGTGCCCAGATCCGGCTGGGCCAGGATGAGGGCCATGGGAACCGCGGCCAAGACCAGGGTGACCACCACCCGACCCAGGCTGAGCTGGTGGCGATGGGCGGAAAGGTAGGCGGCCAGCACCACGATGAAGGCCAGCTTGGCCGGCTCGGAAGGCTGCAGCTGGAGGGGACCGACGGCGAACCAGGCCTGGGCTCCCTTAACGTTCTGGCCCACCACCAGCACCGAAGCCAGCAGACCCAGGGTGGCGGGATAGAAAAGCACCGCCCATTCCCGCAGCTTGTGGTAATCGACGAAGGCCAGCGCCGCCATCAGGCTCAAGCCCAAAAGCAACGCCACCATCTGGCGGACGACCATCCCCGTGTAGGGCGTGGGTCCCTGGCCCTTGGTGGCGCTGAAGATGGTGGCCAACCCGACCAGGGCCAGGGCCAGGGCCAGGGCCACAATGCTCCAGTCCAGATGCCGATGAGGGGCCTCAGGGTTGCGCCGCAAGGACTCCACCGAGGGCGAGGGACGGGTCAGCAGCGACATCGATGCCTCCCCGGTCCCAGCCCCGTGGAGCGGCGCCGCCCCTGCACCGTGGTGGTGGTGACGAGGAGTTGCTGGGCTCCGCCGGCGGGCACGGTGTTGGCGGGATCGGCGTCGGCGTGTGCGGGTGGGGTAGCCGCCGGGCCCACCGGGACCAAGGGGCGGACCTCGTCGAGCTGTTCGAAAATCCGCCGGACCAGAGGAACGGACGCCTCGGCGGCGAAACCGCCTTCCTCGATCACCGAAACCACGACGTAACGGGGGCTAGGCAAAGGGCCGAAGCCGACGAAAATGGCGGTGTCAGCCCGGGGCGGGGCCTCGGCCGTACCCGTCTTGCCGGCGATAGGGAAGCTGGCCAGGGGGAAGCCGCCGAAGGCCCCGAAGGCGGTCCCGTCTTCGTCGCTGACCACCCCGGCCAGGCCATCCAGGACAGGCAGGCGAGCGGCGGCGGTGAGCTCAACGGGGGCGAGGTCGCGCGGGCCGTAGGCGCGAACCTCCGCGCCCGAATCGTGGTCGCGCAGGGCCTTGGCCACCGACACCGCCCGCAGCCTGCCCCCGTTGGCCAAAGCGGCATAGGCGTTGGCCAGCTGCAACGGTGTCACCCCGACGTCACCCTGGCCAATGGCCAGGTTCACATTGTCCCCGGTGAACCATTCGCCGAAGGGGAAAGCGTCGGGGTTCTCCTCGTGGCGGGCTTTCTTGAAGGCAGGGTCCGAGATAAGCCCGGCAGCCTCGCCCGGCAGCTGCACCCCGGTGGCGGTACCCAGCCCGAAGCGGCGGGCAGTGACCTGGATGGGATCGGGCCCGAACTGGTCTTGTTCGTTCCACATCTTCTCGCCCAACCGATAGAAGTACACGTCGCTCGACACGGTCAGGGCGTCACGCAGATCGATGCGGCCGTAGCTCGTCCCCCCGGCGTTGCTGAAAACGCAGGTGTCTGTGCATTTATCCAACGTCCAGGAGCCGTTGTCGAGGATCACCTCCTCGGCGCCGATCACGCCCCGCTCCAGGGCAGCCACCGCAGTGAACGCTTTGAAGGTGGAGCCGGGCGAGTAGAGGCTCTCGATAGCCCGGTTGGTGAACGGGAAGAAGGCGCTGGGATCGTTCAACTCGTTGAAACGGAAGGCGCTGATGCCGCCGATGAACTCAGCAGGGCTGAAGGTGGGGTAGCTGGCCAGGGCCAATACTTCAGAGGTGTTGGGGTCGAGCACGACGACCGCGCCAGCGGGGGCACGGCGTTCCGGGTCGGTGGGCTTGCGCTTCTTGAGCTGGCGGGTCTGTTGGAGTTGGTCTTGGAGGAGCGTTTCGGCGGCCTGCTGCAGCTTCACGTCGATGGTCAGCTGCAGATCCCTGCCCGGCTGGGAGACCACATCCGCCCTGGTGGCGATCTCGCGTTCGGTGGCGTCGACCTCGACTGTGCGCCGACCGGGGGTGGCTCGAAGCTCCCGTTCGAAGATGCGTTCGACGCCGGCCTTGCCGATGTCGTCGCCCGGCTCGTAGATCTTGGGGTCATCGGCCCTGGCCTCGAGCTCCTCGCCGTTTATGGAACCGGTGTAGCCGAGCACGTGGGCGGCCAGGTTGCCGTGCGGATAGGTGCGGATCTGGCTGCGGACCACGTCCACCGAGGGAAAATCGTGGAGGCGTTCCAGCAGGAAGCTCTCCAGCGCCACGCTCACGTCCTCGGCAATGGGAACGGGCTTGAGCGGGTCGTAGCGAGGGTCGGCGATGCGTTCGACGATGTCGGCCACCTTGGTCGGGTAACCAGCGTCGTTGAGGGCCCTGGCCAGGCGAAGCTGCAGGTCCTGTGGGTCCTCGAGGGCGGCGAAGCGGCGCCGGTCGATGGTTACCACCACCGCCTCACGGTTGTCGACCAACACCCTACCCTCCCGATCCAGGATACGGCCGCGGGTCCCCTCGTAGTTCACCTCCCGGAGGCGAGCCTCACCGAACACCTCTTCGACGGTGGTTTCCCGCAGCACCTGGAGGTAGTACAGCCGAGCGAAAAGAGCGGCGAACAACGAAACCACCACGATGCCCACCAGGGCGACGCGAAGGGCAGGCTGCTCATCGGACATCGTCACCATTTGAGCAGCTTCGCCCGACCCGAGCCGTTGGCGACCTCGGCCAGGGTCACGGGCCGATGCGGGTGGGCGCCTCGGGGGCGAACACCCAGGCCCACAACCGGGTGGCCGGCAGGCCCACCGCAGCGTTCACCACGCCGGCCAGGGACGCAACCCGCAGTGCTTCAACGGGGGTGGGGGCCACCGCATCGAGGAGCCGACCGACCACCACCCACAACAGAATCGATACCGCGCTGCCCAGCCCGACGAAAAGCATCCGGGCCGTCGGACGGTGACTGGCCATCTGCACCTGCATGGCACCGGCCGCGTAGGCGACCATGGCGTAGACCAAGGCGGTGAGACCGAGCGGGCTCTGGAGAAACAGGTCGTAGGCCAAGCCCAGGAAGAACCCCACCACCGCGCCCCGATCGGGTCCCCCGGCCACCCCCGCGGCCAACGCCAGCAACAGGGTCAGTTCCGGCCGCACCCCCCACAGGGTAAGGCTGGCCGCCACCCTGACCTGCACCACCACCGCCACGATGACGATGCCAACCACCCTGGCCATGACCACCGCCTTGGTGGCGTTCATGAGGGCGGCCAGAGCAGCACGGTCACGAAGGACAGCGAGGAAGGCTCCACCACCAGCTCGACCTCAACCCCCCGCAGGCGGCCGCTGTCCGCCGCGCTGCCGATCGAGGCAGGCACCTTGGTGACCGTGCCCACCACGATGTCGGCTGGAAAGATGCTGCCATCCAGACCCGAGGTGACCAGAGGGGAACCCACCGTGACGGTGTTGGCCTCCAAGGCGCCCTGCACCAGCAAGGGCCGACCCGCCCCTTGACCGCGCAGCACGAAGTTGGTGGGCGCCGCAGCAGAGGCGGGTCGTACGCCCACCCCGAAGTCCCGGGAATCGGCCAGCGCCACCACCGACTGGTTCGTGGTGACGTCCACCACCCGGCCGACCAGGCCGGCGTCGGTGACCACCACCATCTCGGCTCGAATGCCGGCGGCGCTACCTTTGTCGATACGGACATTGTTCTCGAAGTTGGAAACGGAACCGGAGATGACCCGGGCGATGCGGGACTCCACGTTGGCCGCGGTGGTGATGTCCAGCTGCGCTTTGAGTTCATCAAGTTGCTGTTGGGCGTTGCCGACGCGCAGAGGATCGGATTCGAGCTTGTCCACCTGCAGGCGTAACTGGTCGTTCTCGCGGACCAAGTCGTCGTAGTCCGTCGCCCCTCGCCACGCGTTACGTAACGGCGAAAGGGCCGAATCAACACCGCCAGAGATCGGCTCCAGCACCCCCCGCAGCGCCGTCTGGGCGTTCTCCAGGGGACCGAAGCCGCGAAAGTCCAGCGTCATCAACGACAAGGCGGTGGCCGCCAACAAAAGCAGGACGAACCGGGAACGGTTGCTTCGCATCGGTTGCAGCACGGGGCGGCGGGAGGCGCCGCTCAGCGCAGCGAGGAAGAAAACAACACATTCTTGAGGGCTTCGAACTCTTCGAGCGCCTGACCCGAGCCAAGGGCCACGCAGAAGAGCGGGTTGGCGGCGATGCGGATGGGCATGCCCGTCTCGTGAGCCAGACGACGGTCCAAGCCGTTGAGTAGGGCTCCCCCACCGGCCAGGGTGATGCCTTGTTCCATGATGTCAGCGGCCAGCTCCGGCGGGGTCTTGTCCAAGGTGACCTTGACCGCGTCGATGATTGAAGAAACCGGCTCGGCCAGCGCCTCCCGGATCTCCCCCGTGGTGATGGTGATGGTCTTGGGCAGACCGGAGATGAGATCACGGCCCCGCACCTCGGCCTGCAGCTCCTCACGCAGCGGCCAGGCGCTGCCCAGGGCCATCTTTACCTCCTCGGAGGTTCGCTCGCCCAGGGCGAGGCTGTACTCCTTCTTGATGTACTGAATGACAGCTTCGTCCAACTCGTCGCCTCCGACCCGCACCGATTCCGAGGCCACGATGCCCCCCAGGGAGATAACGGCCACCTCGGTGGTGCCCCCGCCGATGTCCACGATCATGTTGCCGGCCGGTTCCTGCACCGGTAGTCCGGCGCCGATGGCGGCGGCCATGGGTTCTTCAATGATGTGAGCAGGCTTACGGGCCCCTGCGTACTCCGCCGCCTCCAACACCGCCCGCTGCTCCACCCCGGTGATACCGGAGGGTACGGCGATGACCATGCGGGGTTTCACCCAACGGCGGTGGTGCACCTTGTGGATGAAATAGCGCAGCATCTTCTCGCAGATATCGAAGTCGGAGATGACCCCGTCCTTGAGGGGACGCACGGCCTGGATGTGACTCGGGGTGCGCCCGATCATCCGCTTGGCCTCTGTCCCCACCGCCAGCGGGCGGCCATCGTGCACATCGATGGCCACCACGGAGGGTTCGTTGAGGACAATGCCAAGACCGCGTACGTAGATAAGGGTGTTCGCTGTACCGAGGTCGACCGCCATATCGCGCCCGACGAACCCTTTTAACCTGTCAGCCATGGCAACCGCCCGATCTGGCGTGCGAGAACATTGTGAGACTAGGAGCCGGCGCCGCTGCCCACAAGAGCAACCGCGCCCGTTTGGTGCTCAGGCCGGCCCAACCAGGGCAGGAAAGAAAATTTCGATCTCTCGAGAGGCGGCGTCGAGCGAGTCGGAGCCGTGCACGAGGTTTTGGGTGAAATCGATGCCCAGATCACCGCGAATGGTGCCAGGGTCGGCCTTGGCACAGTTGGTGGCGCCCATCATGGCTCGCACCACCGCGAAGGTTTCCTCTGGGCCTTGCACGACCATGGTCACCACCGGGCCACTTGACATGAAGGCAACCAGGTCGGCGTAGAACCCTTTGCCGACGTGTTCTGCGTAGTGGCGCCTGAGCACCTCCGCCGAGAGGGTTCGCAACTCCAGGGCCACGAGAGTCAGGCCCCGCCGTTCGAAGCGGGTGACGATCTCACCGACGAGGCCACGAGCGACAGCATCGGGTTTACAGATGACCAAGGTGCGATCCACGAGGGGGCAACGCTAGCGCCGCGGCCCCGCCCGCGCCTGGTCGGGACGGTGGGCTTAGCTGGTCCTGCGGGCCCGTTTACGCAACACCGTGCGCGCAGATCCCACCAGATAGAGCGACCCGGTGATGAGCACCAGGTCAGAGGGGGTGGCCGCGTCGAGAGCCCAGCCGATGCCCTGTTCGATGGTGGCCGCCACCCGACACGTGATACCGAGTGAGGCGGCGGCCAGAGCCACCTCATCCGCCGGTAGGGCACGCGGCGAGGTCGGGGTGCAGGTGATGACCTGGTCGAACTCAGCGGCCTGGAGAGACACCAGCATGGTCTTGGGGTCGCGCCCTTCCAACATGCCACAGACCAAGATGGACCGCCCCTCGACCTCGAAGCCCTCCTCCAACACGGCCAGGGCAGCCTCGGCCCCGTCGGGATTGTGGGCCCCGTCGAGCACGACCAGGGGGTTGCGACGCACCACCTCGAAGCGGCCAGCCACCTCGACCTGGGCCAGGCCTTCGGCCACCACGTCGCTGTCTAGGGCCCGCCCGAAGAAGGCCGAGGTGGCCATGATGGCCAGGGCGGCGTTGCGGCCTTGGTGGGCGCCGTGTAGCGGCAGGAACAGCTCGGTGAGGGTCTGGTAGGGGGTGCGCAGGTCGAGTTGCCGCCCCCCCACCGCCAGCCGGTTGGCCAGCAACTCGAAGTCCTCGCCCATCACCAGGCTCTGGGCGGGTTGTTCGGCCAGGAACACCGCCCGCAGGTCGGTGGCGGTCTCCCCCAAAACCAGGGTGGAGGTGGGTTTGATGATGCCGGCTTTTTCTTGGGCGATGGTCCGGCGCCAGTCGCCTTGGAAATCGGTGTGGTCCCGACCGACGTTGGTGATGACGGCTACGTCGGCGGTGACGATGTTGGTGGCGTCGTAGCGGCCCATGACCCCGACCTCGATGACCGCCACATCGATGGCCTCGGCCGCGAAGTAGGACAAGGCGCAAGCGGTCAGGCACTCGAAATGGCTGGGTCGCTGGGCCAGCAACGACTCCAGGCCGGCGAGCTCCTGCACCACCGCGGCGAAATCGGCGTCGTCGATCTCTTCGTCGTCGAGGCGGATGCGCTCGTTGTAGCGCTCCAGGTGGGGGCTGGTGTACGTACCGACCCGCAGCCCATGGGCCATGAGCAGCCGGGTGATGATGCGAGCGGTGGAACCCTTGCCGTTGGTACCGGTGATGTGGATGACCGGGTACGCGGTGTGGGGGTCGTTCCAGAGCCTGACGATGTCGGCCATGGCGTCGAGGGAGAGACCTTCGAAACGACCGCTGCGGACCTCGAGGTTGATGTGGGCGTCGAGGAAGGCCAGCGCGTCATCGACGTTCATTCAACGGCTCCCGCGTTGTTCTCGGTGGCCGGGTTTCGCACCGCGCCAACGCTCAGGAGGCGGCCCGGCGCGGGCGCGGCTGGTTGCGCACATGCTGCGAGCGACGCACCACGGTCGGGTACACCTTCTGGCGGACGTGGTTTTCGTCGATCTCGACCCGCACTGCGTCCTTCTCGGACGGCAAGTCGTACATGACGCCGAGCAGCACCTCTTCCAGGATGGCCCGCAGGCCGCGGGCCCCTGTACCGCGCAACAGGGCCTGATCCGCCACCGCGGCCAGGGCGGTCTCGGTGAAGGCGAGCTCCACGTCTTCCAACTCGAAGAACTTCTGATACTGCTTGACCAGGGCGTTTTTGGGTTCGACGAGAATGCGGATCAAGGCGTCGTTGTCCAGGGAGGCGACCGCGCCGATGACAGGCAAGCGTCCGACGAACTCGGGGATGAGGCCGAACTTCAAGAGATCTTCTGGCAGCACCTTGGACATGAGGTCATCGAAGGTGCGCTCTTCGCCACCGCGGATGCGGGCCCCGAAACCCACCGAGTTGCGGCCCAGGCGGTTGGCGATGATCTGGTCCAGCCCGGCGAAAGCACCACCACAGATGAA
>JANPEN010000089.1:0-3905 GCA_031422955.1 Acidimicrobiia bacterium | reverse complement strand
GGTGACGTGGAGTTCCTCTAGCACGACCAGTCACTCATCGGTCGTTGAGCCCGAATTTGGCCTTCAGGATGCCGAGGAAATCGCGCCGTTCGAAGACCACCAACCGGGCCGGGTGGGGCGAGGCCACACACACCACCGCGTCGCCCTCTAGCAGCACCCCAACGGTGCGCCCGTCCACGAAAAGTTCCGCAGGCCGCCAGCTGCACACCTCGAGGCGCAGCTGCGAGGTGGGCTCGAGCACCAGGCTGCGATCGAACAGCATGTGTGGCGCCACCGGGGTGAGCACCATCAGCCGATGGGTAGGTGCCACCACCGGGGCTCGAGCCGACAAGGCGTAGGCGGTGGAGCCGGTGGGGGTGGCGACGATGAGCCCGTCGGCCGCGAAGGTCATGAAGTAGCTGCCGTCCACGGTGACGGCCAGGCGCACGGTATGGCCGGAGGGGGTCTTTTCCAACACCAGCTCGTTAAGGGCGCACGAGCTGCCCTCAACCCCTTCACGACGCACCTCGAGACGCATTCGTTCCTCGACATGGTATTCCCCGGCCAGGAAATGGCTGATGGCCAGGCGCAACCCTTCTGGCTCTATCTCCACCAGGTAGCCCAGCTGGCCGACATTGACCCCGAGCACGGGCACATCGGCCGCCGCCACCAGGTCGACCGTGCGCAACATGGTGCCGTCCCCGCCGATGGACAGGGCCAAATCGTACGGACGGCCCGACACCTGCTCACGAGCCAGGTGGGGCCGGCCGATCAACCCCGCGTCGGCCGGGGGGAGTTCGACCGTGTGGCCACAGGCCAGCAACCAGTCGACCTCCTCGCCGGCCAGCTTGGCCGCCTCGGGCCGATGCTGATGGACCGCCACCAGGATCAGGGCCATCAGGCCACCACCGCATCGACCGCATCGAGGAAGGCCCGGCCAGGCCCGCGGACCGGAGCGGACTCGACGTGATCGGCGTTCTCAAGGGTGCCGCCGACCCGGCGGCGAGCGTGAAACAGGAACTCGACGTTCCCGTCGCCCCCGGTCAGGGGGGAACGAAGTACGGAAAGGGCGTTTGCGCCGGCCTGGTCGAAGGCGGTTGCCACCGCGACCAGGGCCTGACGCCACAGGGCCGGATCGCTGATCACGCCTCGGCCCGCGCTGACCTCGCGCCGCCCGGACTCGAATTGGGGTTTGACCAGCACGACCAGATCGCCTCGTTCGCGGGTGCAGCCCACCAGGGCCGCCGCCACCGTAGTCAAGGAGATGAAGGACAAGTCAGCCACCACCAGATCAACCGGCCCTTCGAGCTGCTCGGGCCCCAGATGGCGCACGTTGAGCCGTTCCCACACCACCACCCGCGGGTGGTTCCGAATGGCGGGGTGCAACTGTCCGTGTCCTACGTCGATGGCCCAGACCTTGGCCGCGCCACGCTGCAGCAAGCAGTCGGTAAAGCCGCCGGTGGAGGCACCCGCGTCGAGACAACGCCGGTCGGAGGCGTCGACGGCGAAACCCTCCAGGCCCGCGTCGAGCTTGAGACCACCCCGACCAACGAAGCGGGCGGGTGGCCCGAGAACGACCACGGCCTCCCCCGCCGCCACGAGCCTGGCTGCCTTGTCGGCGGGGGCGCCGGCCACCGTGACCCGCCCCGCGGCCACCAGCTCCTGGGCCTGGGTGCGGGTAGGGACCAGCCCGCGGCGCACCAACTCTGCATCCAGCCTTCGCCGAGCCCTCGTGGTACTCACCTCCTGCCCGCTACGTAGGCCGGCCCCAGCTTGTTCAGCGGTGCCATTTCGGGGGCGATGCTACCGATCAGCCAGGACGAGGTGACCACCGACGGAGAGAGCCGGCGTCGCTGTTGCTCAGCCGACGTTGGCTCCCCGGGAACGGGTACGACTACCTGCCGCGGCCGTGGCGGACCTACGAGTGGCCCCCGTCGTGGGGTTCGCCTGCTTCGCTGCGGCGCTCGGTGCAACGGCCTTGATGGCCTGCTTGGCTGGGGCCTTCGATACAACGGTCCTCGTTGCGGTGGCCTTCTTGGTTCCGGCCTGCGCGGTGCGGGGAGCGGAGCGCGACTTCTTGGCCGAAGGGGCAACCGAAGGAGAGTCGGGCGGGGAGACGGTCTTGACCTGCGTCGGGGCTGTCGCTCCGGCGGCGGTGGCGGTCTTGGCTGCTGGGGCTAACCCGACCCGGCCGAGCAAAGGGCCGACGGCGTCACGGGTGAGGCGGGTGGCGACCTGGCGAAGGCGCTGCTCACCGTCACCTAGGACCGCCAGCAGTCCACGGTTCAGCCGAGTCGAGGTGGCAAGACCGGCTCGCACCGCCAGGGCGGACACTTTGCGCAGACGAGGAGCAGCAAGAAGGTTGGGCATAGACCTCAGCCTACCGCCTCCCGCGAACTAATGCTTGCAATAGTTCGCAACCAACTCGGCGAGGTCGGCCCCGACCAGGTCGGGCACCGGGTCGGTCGGCAGGTCGCTGAGGTGGGTCACGCCAGACAGCACCAACGCGAAGCGATACCCCAGGGCTACGGCCAGACCGCCGTCGGTAAAGGCTTGATCACCCACCATCACCCCCTCGTCCCCGTAACGGGCCCTGACCAGATCGGCGAAGGGTCGGTGGGGTTTGCCGGCCACCTCAGGCTGGCGTTGAGAGGCATAAGCCACCGCCGCCACCAGCGATCCGCCACCGGGCAACAGGCCCTGGGGGGTAGGAAAGGTGGGGTCCTCGTTGGTGGCCACGAAACGGGCTCCGGCCCGGATGGCCTGCACGGCCATGGTGAGCTTGGCGTAGTCGAAGGCAGGGTCGTAGCCCACCACGACCACGTCGGCCTGGCCCTCCCGCACGACGGTGGCCCCCCGCGCCAACAAGGCCTCCTCCACCCCGGGTCCGCCGCAGAGCAGCACCGTCTGGCGAGGTTCGATGAGCGAGGCCGCGGCCATGGCCGAGGTGATCACCCGACCTCTTCCGTCGATGCCGATGCGGGCCAACTTGGCCTCCGCCTCCGCCACCGGGGAATAGGAAAAGTTGGTGGCGAAACACACCTCGACCCCGGCTGCGTCGAGCAGGGCGACCGCTTCCGGCGACCCGGGGATGGCCTGGCCCCCGAGCCAGATCACGCCGTCGAGATCCAGCGCCCACACCGTCATGACGTGCCCCCGACTGGGTCCGCACCGACGAGCGGGGCTTGGGGCGCGGCGACCGCCAAACCGTCGACGACCTCCGCCCCTGCCAGCTCGAGCAAAAGGTTCGGCGCGGCGACGATCTTTCAGCGGCGGCTGCCGCCACCCAACACGATGAGCGGGCGGGCCATCACCGCGCTGTCCACCCACAGCTCTAGGCTGGCGGGCAGGCCGACGGCGGTGACCCCACCGATGCTCATGCCGGTGAGGGCCTGGGTCTCCTGGGCCGATGCGAAGGAGACCTTGCGGGCGCCCATTTTTTTGCGGACGGCTCGGTTCACGTCGAGGCGGGTGGTAGCCAACACCACGCAGGCCACATACCGCGGGGGATCCTCCTTGGCGGCCACGATGATGGTGTTGGCCGAGTCCTCAGGCGGATAGCCGTAGGCAACACAGAAGGCGGCGGTGTCGGCCAGCGCGGGGTCACAATCGATTAGTTGGTAGAGACCGACGAGGTGGGCGAGCACGGCGTCAACCCTGGTTTCGGCCCCCTCCACCGCTTCGCCAGTGGGGCCGATAGGCTCCGCTACCTGGTCACCAGTGTCGCTCCCGCGTTGAGCAGTCATGGCCGGCGAAGCTAGTACCCACCGAGCCGGCGTCAACGTTGCGTGGTCGACCACCACAGCGGCCGGCCAGCGCGAACGGCTCGCACGCCGTCGACGGGACGCCACTCGCCCTCGACCCGGCCCATCCACCAGCGTTCGAGGCGGGCGATGACCCGACCCGGGCCCGAAACCTCCCACACG
>JANPEN010000088.1:0-40380 GCA_031422955.1 Acidimicrobiia bacterium | reverse complement strand
GGACAAGGGCCGTTTCCTGTTCACGGTGTTCGAGACTGGCCAGTCCGGGGTGCAACGCCACGATCTGGAGACCGGCACGACCGACACCATCTGGCAAAGTCCCACTTTCCTTGGTCACGTGGCCTTCGATGCGTCCTACTGGACCCCGTGGGGCACGCTGGTGACCGCCGAGGAGAGCTGGTGTGAGGCCCCCGCCGGCTGCACGACCAATCCTTATGGTCGCTTCTTCGAGTTCAAGAACCCGACCACCGCACCCGCCATCACCAATCCGGTCATCGCAGCAAGCAACGCCGGCGCCGACTTCGTGCATCAGAACGTCATCCCGCGCACCTCGCATGAAGGCGTGCAGTTCGACAAGGCCGGCAACATGTACGTCATCGACGAGCTGAACGGAGGGAGCATCTACAAGTACACCTCCAAGGCCGATATGAGCAAGGTCAAGAACGGTCGCGCCGACTACTTCGCGGCGGGCCAGACCTCCGTGCTGCGGGTGGGCGACGGCAACACCCCTAACGCGGTGGGTGCCTACAGCTGGGTGCCCTTCACTGACGCTGACGGCAAGGCCCTGCCCGGTGCCCTCACCATCACGGACCCCAACGGCGTGAAGTCCGTAGACGGCCGTAACACCACCAACCTGGCCGCCTTCAAGGGCACGGACTACCAGCGCCCCGAGGATATGCAACTCAAAACCAGCAAGGGCGGCGAGTACCTTTACTTCGCCGCGACTACCACGAATGACGTGTTCCGCCTCGACCTCGGTGCCGGCTCCATCTCGCGCTGGGCGGACCGCTTTACCAAGGACCTCGCCACCGGTGTTGCGGTAGGCGCCGCGCTGGCCAGCCCGGACAACCTGGCCATCGACCACGACGGTAATATCTACATCATTGAGGACCGCAACGGTGGCGTCGATGACGACATCTGGTTCGCCAAGGACGTCAACGGCGACGGCGACCTGGCCGACGAGGGCGAAGGCCTGGGCCGCTGGGCTTCCAACGGCACGCCGGGCTCGGAGTTCACCGGTCTGTACTTCGATCCGTTCAACAAGCGCCGCGCCTGGGTCAACATCCAGCACCCCACCAGTGGCAACGATCGGACCATCGAGATCACCATCGCGGGCGGTGACGATGCCGAATGATCGTGCCGAGGATCGTGGCGAGGATCGTGGCGAAGAGGACAACGACAACTGAGCACCGCTGATTGGTGAATAGGTGCGGATTCTGAGTGACCCCTCGGGCCTTGCCCGGGGGGTCGCCCGCGGTTTGCATCTGAACGTGCAATTAATGGCTCCACTTCTACCCCGCAACGGACCGGAAGTGTCCATCTTCGACGTTGCTCACCCATCTACGGCGCGCAACGTCGGAGCGCTTGGATGGAGCCGTCAGGCCGCGGGATCGAAGGACATTTCCGCCGTGGATGACGCATCCGGCGTTGATCTGAAAGGCGGAGTTGACCACCAAATAGACACAACATGAATAATCCAATTGTCGACGGAACTGGCGGGCATGGACGGCTTCTTCACCGACAACCCCGACCTCGGGGCGCAGGCGCTCACCTGACCGTGGGCCCGCCACGGCGCTGATACTAGAGCAGCGCGTCGAGCACTTGGCCGACCTCCTCCGGGGTGGTCTTGGGCTCGAAGCGCTGCAACGGGGTGCCGTCTCGACTCACGAGAAACTTGGTGAAGTTCCAGGCCACGCTCGGATCGCCATCGGCCTTGGGCAACGCCGCGGTGAGCCACTGGAACAGCGCACAGGCGCCTTCGCCGTTCACCTCGATCTTGGAGAACAGGGGGAAGGTGACGCCGTAGTTGGTGGTGGCGAAGGCCAGGATCTCCTCATCGGTGCCCGGTTCCTGGGCGCCGAACTGGTTACAGGGAAAGCCCATGACCACGAGGCCGCGGTCACCGAGGGTGTCTTGGAGCGCACGCAGACCTGCGTACTGGGGGGTGAGGCCTCATTTGCTGGCCACGTTGACGATGAGGCAGAACTTGCCCCGGTACTGGGCGAAGTCGACCGCTTCACCGGTGATCGAGGTCAGCTTCAGCTCGTAGAAGTCGGTCATGACCAGAGGCTAGTTGGCGCGTCCGGGCTGGCTTCGGCGGTAGGGTCCGGGCTGTGGGCAGCGGCGCGTTGCACCGTTGGGCCGTCGCCGTATCGTTCAAACCGGGGGTAGTTGTGCTCGTCCAAGCCGAACCATTGCGCACCATCGTGGCCGAGATCTTTACGGCGGCGGGAACCTCCCCGGCCGAGGGCCAGCGCATCGCCGCCGCTTTGGTCAACGCCAACTTGGTGGGCCACGACAGCCATGGGGTGGGACGCACCTTGCGTTACACGGAATGGTTGCAAGAAGGCGTGCAAGTGGCGGACCAGAACATCACCGTGTTGGCCGAGGCAGACGCCTTCGCCCTCATCGACGGCAACTACGGCTTTGGCCAAACCATCGGCGTGCAGGCCGTGCAACTGGGCATCGACAAGGCCCGCCAGGCCGGCGTGGCCGTCATCGCCTTGCGTCACAGCGGCCATCTCGGCCGCATTGGGGACTGGGCTGAGATGGCGGTGGAGGCGGGGATGATCTCCATCCACTTCGTCAACGTGGCTGGGGGCTTGTTGGTAGCGCCCTTCGGAGGCATCGACCGGCGCATGGCCACCAACCCGGTCTGCATCGGGGTGCCGGTGACGGACCGTCCCCCGGTGATCTTGGACTTAGCCACCTCGTTGGTGGCGGAGGGCAAGGAGCAGGTGGCCTTGGAGGGTGGGGCGACCTTGCCCGCCGGCGCTTTGATTGGCGACGACGGCAGCTTCAGCGAGGACCCCCGTCTCCTCTACGGCGAAACCGAACCGGGCCGTTCGCCCAACCCGCGCAAGGGCCGCGGCGCCATGGTGACCATGGGCATGCACAAGGGATCGGGCCTTTCCATGCTGTGTGAGCTGCTGGCCGGGGCCCTGACCGGTTCGGGCACGGCCGGGCCTGACCGTCACCGTTTCGCCAACGGCATGCTGTCGATCTACGTCGATCCGGCCGTGCTCGACGTGGAGGGCCACATCGCCGCCGATATCAAGGCCTACGTGGACTGGTTCATTACCGCTCGTCCCGCCTCCGGCGACACCCCCGTGCTCAGCCCTGGCGATCCCGAACGGACCAAGAAGGCCCATCGTTTGGCCCACGGCCTGACCATCCCCGAAGACACCTGGCAGGCCATCCTCGCCGCCGCCGAACGATCTGGGTTGGGCCGGGCCCGAGCGTTGGAGCTGCTGGGCTGAACGCTCAGGAACCCGTGAGCGCCGGTGGGGGTCGGCAGAACAGCACCACCAGCGCGGCCACCACGTCCAAGGCGGCCATGGCCAGAAAGGGCACCGCGTAGCCGTGGGCGTCGATCAAACGACCGACCGCAATCAGGCTCAGCCCGCTGCCCACCTGGCTGGCCAGGGCGACCATGCCGTAGACGGTGGCGAAACTGACCAACCCGAATAGCTCACCCACCAGGAGCGATTGGGCCAAGTAGATGTTGCCGACGGTGAAGCCGAACAGCAGCGCGGCGAGGTAGATCCACACCTGCTGATGGACCACTAGGTAGGCGCAGATGGCCACCGCCTGGAGCACGAACAGCGCGGCGGACATGACCCGCTTGTCCAACCGGTCCGCCACCATCGACACCGCCACCCTGGCCACGATGGAGCCAATGGTGGTGGCCGTCACGGCCAGGGCGGCGCCGGTCCGGGTGCCCAGCTTGTCCGGCTCCTGGAGGAAGGCGAGCTGATAAATCAGCACCGCCGTTTGGGCTCCGAGGGCCAGGAAGAAGGCCAGGTTGGCCGTCCAAAAAGCGGTGGTGGCCATGGCCTGGGACCGCGTCCAGACCCGGTACTGGGAGGCCACGCTTACCCGTGATGGCCCCGCTTGGATCAAGGCGCCATCGGGTTCGAGGCCAAGGTCGGAGGGGGAGGCCGACACCACCAGCACCAACACCGGCATGGCCACCACCAATACCAACGCACCCAACACGGGCGCAGCCAAGCGCAGACCGCCCCGCTCGATGAGGGCGGCGCCCAAGGGAACGAGGGTGGCCCCACCCAGGGACACCCCGGTGGAGGAGATCATCATGGCCTTGGCTCGGTTCTGGATGAACCAGCGCGACATCAGCGTTGAGACCGGCACCACCGCTCCCAAGCCGTAGGCAACGGCCAGCGCGGTGTAGGCCGCGTAGAGCTGCCAAATGGTTTCAATGAAGCCCACCGCGGCGGCGCCGACCGCGGTGAGCACGATGCCAGCGGCCAGGAAGCGGCGGGGGCCGAAACGGTCGATGAACGGTCCGGCCACGAAGGCGGCCAGTCCCGAGATAAGGAAAAATGCCCCGGTCGCCCCCGACACGACGGCGTTGGACCAGTTGTGCTCGTCGCGTAGCGGCCGCAGGAACAACGAAAGGCCGTAGTAGCTGACCCCCACGGTTACGTACATCATGACCAAGCAGGCCAGGGCGACGTACCAGCCGTAAAAGCCCTTACCGGCGAGCAGTCGCGCCGCCACCGGCGGCCGTGGGGGGTGGGCAGAGGCCAACATCACCAGGCCACCGTAGAGGAGCGTCTCCGACGAGCCCGGACTTGCGGATTCGCCCCGCGATACACTGAGCGGAAGTTGTCTCTTTGGAGGATCGTGATGAGCGTCCAGCAGTCGGTGCAATCGCCGCCAGCCGTCCATGCGGAGCTTCCCGTGCCCGGCCCCATCCCGCCGGTGGCCGATTGGTCCACCGATTTCGACGTGGCCGATCCCACTTACCAGGCCGCTCCGTATTCGATTTGGGCTGAACTACGTCAGAACCATCCGGTAGCCCATACCGACCGGCGGCAAGGTGCGTACCTGCCCACCCGCTACGACGACATCGCCGCCGTTGCCTACGACACGGAACACTTTTCGTCTCGTGACATTGGGGTGATCCCGGGCCCGCCAGGCTCCGGCTTGTTGGTCGCCCCGCCCATCACCAACGATCCGCCCTTCCACACCGAAGCCCGTCGCCTGCTTTTGCCTCATTTCAGCCCCAAGGCGGTTGCCCTGCTGGAGACCCAGACCCGGATCATCACCGCCGAGCTGCTCGACGGCCTGGCTGGCCGGGCCGAGGCCGACGCGGCCGGTGACTACGCCCAGCACATCCCGGTTCGGGTCATCGCCCAGCTCATCGGCGTGTCCGCCGCCGACGAGGCCATGTTCACCGACTGGACCGTGCGCATTCTCCAAGACGGTGCCGGCAACGCCGACATCAGCCGCACCGCCACCCGTGAGGTGCTGGCTTACTTCGCCGAGCAGATCAACCAGCGCCGGCTGGAACCGCGCGACGACCTGATCAGCGAGCTGCTGGCGGCGGAGCTCGACGGGGCTCCGCTCAGCGAGAAGCATCTGTTGGGTACATGTTTTTTGCTGTTGCTGGCCGGCATCGACACGACCTGGAGTTCAATCGGGTCGAGCTTGTGGCACCTGGCCACCCACCCCGAGGATCGCGACCGGCTGGTGGCGGACCCGACCCTCATCCCCTCCGCCACCGAGGAGTTCCTGCGGGCGTACGCCCCCGTCACCATGGCCAGGGTGGCCAGCACTGACACCGAGGTGGCCGGCCGTCCCATCAAAGCCGGTGAGCGGGTGCTGTTGGCCTTCCCGGCCGGCAACCGTGATCCGTCCAAGTTCGAGCGGCCCGACGAGGTCCTCATCGACCGTGCCCACAACCGCCATTTCGCCTTTGGCATCGGCGTACATCGTTGCATCGGTTCCAACCTGGCCCGCATGGAGTTGCAGGTGGCCATCGCCGCCTGGCTGGAGCGCTTCCCCCACTTCACCCTGCGGCCCGGCCACGAGGTGCTCTGGGGCGGCCAACAGGTGCGTGGGCCGCGGCAGGTCCCGGTGCTGTTGGATCCCACCGGCAACTGAGCGGCGCCGGGACCCGCCAACGCCGTCGCTCAGACCGCCTCGAGGTAAGGGGTGAGCTTGTCCAGGTTGGCTTCAAGATGCTTGCTGCCCTGGCGCAGGAACGGGATGAGCAGTTCCGTCACCCCGGCCTCCGCGTACTGGTCGACCAGTTCCGGGGCGATGGAATCGTTGGTGGCGCCCATGATGATCTTGAAGCCCTCCAGGCTGCGGCCCTCCGCCTCGAGGTAGCCACGCAAGTCGGCGAGCACGGTGACCGTTTCGGCCGGGCTGAGGTTGATGCCGTACCAGCCGGCGCCCACCCGGGCCGCACGTTTCAGGGCCGCTTTGGAGTGGCCGCCGATGGTGATGGGAACCATGGGCTGCTGCACGGGCTTGGGGTAGAGGTGGCAGGGGGCCAACGTGTAGAAGCGGCCCTCGAAGGAGCTGACCTCGTCGCACCACAGCCGCCGGATGATCTCCAGGTATTCGTCGCAGCGAGCCCCCCGCTCTTCGAAGGGGACGCCGCAGGCGGCGAACTCCTCCCAGCTCCAGCCCACGCCCACCCCGAAGTCGAGCCGGCCGTTGGAGAGGAAGTCCAAGGTGGCGTATTCCTTGGCCGCGTAGACGGGGTTGTTCTGGGGCAGGATGCAGATGCCGGTGCCCAGGCGCAGGGTGGTGGTGCAGGCGGCCAGGAAGCCGATGGAGGCAACCATGTCCAACAGCCCCGAACCGGCCGGGAAACGGAACACCCCGTCGTGGGAGCCGGGATAGCGGGACTCGTAGTCGGGGAAGGTGACCACATGCTCGCCCAACCACAACGACGCCACCCCCCGGGCCTCGCATTGGCGGCCCAGCTCACTGAGGAACTCAGGGGTGGCCACCGGTGAGCGCAATGGTGTGAACAATCCGATTTTCATGGCGTGGACTCCTGAGATGGGCAGGCTGGCAGCCTGGCGGGTTTGCGGGGCGCGTTCGGACGGTAGCGCGACGGCGCCATCAGCGTTTGGTGAACACGCCATGCACGGTGGCGATGCGGTCCTCATTGAGGTTGCGTCGGGTGGTCTTTGCGATGGCGGCCAGGTGCTCGTCGCCCATGATGATGCGCTGCACGGCATGGGGGGGCGGGTTGGGCGTTACCGCGCTGGAGACCGCCTCGGAGACCAACTCCCAGGTTCGTTCCTCGAAACCGATGCCGGCCAGCAGCGTGCGGATAGCCGAAGGAGCCCAAAGGAAACTGAGGTCCGCCTCCGCCGCCCACATGAGCGGAAAGTGGGGCGGGGAGGCCGCTCCGGCCATGGGCTCCTGGAAGGCCAACGTGCCTCCGGCCCGAAGCACCCGGTAAAAGCCCTGGTAGAGGCGCTCCTTGTCGGCGATGTTCATACCGCTGTTCTGGGTCCACACCAGGTCGAAGGATTCATCGGCGAAGGGCAGGTCCAGGGCGTCGCCCACCTGGTGGGTGACCCGATCAGCCAGGCCGACCAAATCGGTGAGCACCTGGGCGGTGAGGACGTAGGAGGGGGTCAGGTCGATGACGGTAACCAGGCAGCCGAAACGATCGGCCAAGACCCGAGCCGGGCCGCCCAGCCCCCCGCCCACATCCAGCACCCGCCGCCCCCCGCCGGGTTCGGGACCGTCCCCGCCGGGTTCGTTCGGGCCGGACTCGCCGGCCAGCTCGGCGATGTCGGCTCGACCGGCCAGGCCGGCCAGCTCGGCCAGGCGCAGGGTGGCGGGCCGGCCACCGCCGTGGAATTGGTCGGTGGCGGCCAGGTCATCCACGCTCAGAAGGTCGAGGTCCTTGCCCGCCGCGGCCAGCGCATCGAGCACCGTTCGGGTCAGGTCATGCCGACCCCAGTACCGCGCGGTACGGTCGCCCGCCGATTCGGCGTCGATTCGTTCCGAGTCCCCGGCCGCCGTCCTCGGCCTGGTCGTGTCAGGGTCGGGGGTGTGGCCGGCGGACGCATCGCCCTGAGGTGGGTTCATCGTGGGCGACGGTAGCGGGCCGGCTACCGTCGCCGCGGTGGCAGCGACACTCGACATCGGTCCCGGGATTCTCGACGGTCTGCGAGTGCTGGATTTCACCCGGGTGGTGGCCGGCCCCTGCCTGACCCGGGTCCTCGCCGATCTGGGGGCGGAGGTGATCAAGATCGAACCCCCCGAGGGTGATCTGCTGCGCACGGGATGGCCCCGCCGAGGCGACATCTCGGTCCTGTTCGCCGGCCAGAACGCCGGCAAACGGTTCATGTCCCTCGACCTGCGCCTGGGCGAGGGGGTCGAGTTGGCCCTGCAGTTGGCCGAACGCTGTGACGTGGTGGTGGAGAACTTCCGGCCTGGGGTAGCGGACCGGTTGGGCATTGGTTTCGAACAGATACGGGCCCGCAAGGCCGACATCGTCTACTGCTCGGTATCCGGTTACGGCCAGCACGGCCGCGCCGCCCAGCGCCGGGCCTACGCCCCGGTGGTGCATGCCGAGGTGGGTCTGTTGCAGTTCAAGGCCCGCGAGTGGGAGACGGAGCCCAAGCCCGAGCCGGTGTCCCATGCCGATATCGCCGCCGGCATGGCCGGAGCCCACGGGGTGCTGGCCGCGCTGTGGCGCAGGGAACGCACCGGTCAGGGTGCCCACGTCGACGCCTCCATGTGCGAAGCGATGGTCGCCCAGAACGAATGGACCACGGTGGAGATCAACGGCGGGCCTGACTACGAGCGCAGCCCCTTCCGCCCGGCCAAGGCCGCCGTGGTCCAACTCGGTGATGCCGAGCGCACCTGGGTGGCTATTCCCGGTTCGCCCACCGCGGTGTTCGTCAGCTTCGCTCGCCTGTCCGGCCGGATCGAGTTGTTGGAGGACGAACGCTTCGCCACCATGCAGGCGCGCTCAGCGCACTTCGATCTCTGCCTGGCGTACCTGGAGGAATGGGCGGCTACCTTCACCAGCTTCGAGGTGTTCGAAAAGACCTTGTCGGAAGGGGCCCGGCTACCCATCGGCCGCCTGGTCAGCCCGGCCGATACCTTGAACTCGGACTGGGCGGTGGATCGCGACGCCTTCGTCAACATACCGTGCGGTACAGGAACGGCGGTGGTGCATCGTTCGGCCTTGCGTATCAGCGAAAGCGACTGCGGGCCACGAAGTGGTGTCAGCCATCTCGGAGCCGACAACGCCGCGGTCCTCGCCGACGTGTTGGGGCTGGACCCCGATGCGGTGGCGCAGTTGTCTGACCGAGGCGTGCTGGTCGAGAGCACCGAGGAACGCACCAGCCGGTAAACGCGCGGCGCGTGGTGGTCTCGGTCGCTCCGCGGTCAGTTCTGGGCCGATCAGGGACTGCCGTGCGGATCTGGGGTTTTGCCGGGCGATCCCGGCAGGCCCCAGGGCGATGACCAGGACATTCGCCAACGGGCCCTGAGCCCGAAACCCCAGATCCGCACAACGGCCGCCCCAGATCCGCACAATGGCAAGGTTCTGATCGCTTTTCGTTGTCATTGACCCCACGCAGCGGCCATCGAACGGCTGGGATCAGCCGCTGAGCACCCGATCCAGCCACACCCGCAGATCGAGGATGGACTCGGGGCGGATCTCGTGGCCCATCGGGTACTCGTGGTATTCGGCTTCGATGCCATGGCTTGCCAGCACCGCCCGGGTGTGCCGCCCCCGCTCGATGCCGACCATGGGGTCGTGGGTGCCGTGTTGTACGTAGACCGACGGCAGCGGCGAGGTGGCGGTGGCGGCGGGCGCCCAGTCCGGGTCGTCCCACACGTAGCTGATCCCGACCGGCGTCTGCAGCATGCCGGAAAGACACGCCACCCCTGCCGGGCGGGCTCTCGCCGAGCGACCCAGCGCCACCGCCAGGGCCATGGCCCCACCCTGGGAAAAGCCGATCAGCACAGCCTGGCCCCGCGGGCTCGAGCGCTGCTGGCACAACTCGTCCACCAGCGTGTCGAGCGCCGCCACCGAGCTGGCCAGGCTGGCGGGATCGATGACGCCATCCTCGGAGCGCTGATACCAACCGGCACCCCCGAAGTCCAGCTCGATCGGGCCCCGGGGACACACCGTGAAGCAACGCCCGGTCGGGTCCAGCATCGGGGTCAGACCGGCCAGGTCGTACTCGTCGGCGCCGTACCCGTGGATCAACAGCAGCAGCCGGTCACCGCGGCCGGTGGTACCGATCACGTTGCTGCGCAAGCCGTACCGGGAGTCCATGACCCCGGACCCTACCGACTCCCTCGGATCCACGCTTCCCCGAGTCCCTTCAGAGCTAGATTAGATAGTTCGGAGATAAAACACGTGCTACGGAGGTGAACTAGTGGTACGGTGGTTTCACCGACCGGAGCGACTACGCTCCCGGGGAGACAGGAGCACAACAGCCATGACCGCAACCCTTGCCGTCCGACATTCCGTTTCCGACTACAGCGCTTGGCGCGCCGTGTACGAGGAGGTTGGCACCATCCGTTCGCAACACGGGTGCCTGGCCGAGCAGGTGCTCCGTTCACCGGAAGATGCCAACGACCTGTTCATCACCCACGAGTTTCCCACCGTCGAGCAGGCCGGTGCCTTTGCCCAGGATCCGTCCTTCGCCGCCGCCATGCAGCGCGCCGGGGTTACCTCGCCTCCTCGAATCGAGATCTTCGAAAGTGTCTGAACCACGGCGCCCGCGACGCTCGGCGAGATCGATATCGTCGTCTAGAGCGTCGATGGGCGTCGTGCGCGTCGGCTCGGATTTCGTCGATGAGTACCCCGACGGAAACCCCGCTGCCGCCGAGGTCTACGCCACCACCATTCGCGCCGGTCAATGTCTCTACGACGAGGTCGAGCGGTCGATGGTCGCAACCTTCGGCGTGCCGCAGAACGTGCTCAACAGTTTGGCGGTTATCGAGGGAGCGGAGGCGCCGCTCACCCCGAGCCAGATCGGTGAAAGAACGTTCTCCTCCTCCGCCACCATGACTGCGACGCTCGATGCTTTGGAGTACCGGGGGTGGGTGCGGCGGGTGCCCAACCCCGGCGATCGGCGCAGCCTACTCATCGAGATCACCGATGAAGGCCGAGCCATCACCGACCGATTCCTGCCGGGCATCCGGAAGTTGGAACAGGCCGTCCTCGGGGAGCTCAGCCGGGCCGAGCAAGCCACGTTACTCAAGCTGCTCGGTAAGGTGCTCGATGCCGCCGCCCGGGTTGCCGTGGCCGAGCCCATCGTTCTCGAAGGCCGGCGCAACCGCCCAGCGACTCGCTAGGGTCCGTCGATGACCGCGGCGCGGACCGGTAGGGAAGGGCTGGGCTTTCCCGATGTCACGGTGGAGGGGTTCTGGGCCCAGGACCGCATCCACGCTCCTCGGCCGTTGTCGCCGTTGGCGGTGCAGCTCATCACCGATACCATGGCCATCGGCTTCAACCGGGCTCACCAGGACTATGGTGCACCGCTGGTCATGCACACCAGGGCCGTCGGTCACTACCTGTTCTCGGCCATGCGACCCCTGCGGGACCCCGCCGAGCTCGATCGCCGGGCCGAGCGCTACCAGCACCTAGACCGGATCCTCGACGAGGTCGGTCCCCGGTGGGAGAACGAGTGGAAGCCAGTGCTGATCGAGCGGGTCATGCACGATCGCCGCGCCGATTATCGACAGCTGAGCAACGCCGAGTTGATCGAGGAGATCGAACGCCAGCGGCTCCACATGATCGATCAGTGGACCATTCATGGGAAGATTAACTTCTCGGTGGTGGCCGGCGCCCGTTTCTCCGATTACTACAACGAGCGCTTCCAGCCAGAGGACGGCACCGAGTCTTATCAGCTATTGCAGGGTTTCGCGACCCGATCAGTTGACACCAGCCACCAGCTGTGGATGCTCAGCCGCCTGGTCCGCCGGGAGTCATCACTACAGCCGCTGTTCGACGAGAGGGACAACATCGGGGTTTTGACCGCATTGCGGGCGGCTGATGCCCCCGTGGCATTCGGACGGTTCCTTCACGCCTTCGAGACCTACCTCGATGAGTTCGGTTGGCGTAGCGACGCTGTGTACGACGTAGCCGATGTGAGCTGGCGGGAAGATCCCACTATCCCCCTCGACGCGCTGCGGGGCTACATCGGCCTCGACGATGACCACGACCCGGCGCGCTCTTTCGACGCCGCCGTGGCCCGTCGTGAAGCATTGCTGGCCGCAGCTCGCTTCCGCCTGGCCGTGGACCCAAAGGCGTTGGCCACCTTCGAGCGGTATTACGAGGCGGCTAGTTACAACCTCCCGCTGACCGAGGACCACGCCTTCTGGATCGATCAGAGCGGCGTGGTCAACTTCCGGCGCTTCCTCTTACAGGTCGGCGAACGCCTGGTGCTCGACGGCTGCCTGGCTGAGCCCTCCGACATATTCTTCCTGTTGCGGGAGGAGGTCGACCTGGCGCTGTCCCACGGCGGGGACTGGCGGGGTGCGTCTCAGGCCCGCCGCCGCAGCGTGCAGGCCGCTGCCCAGGCCGACGCGCCACGCGTCCTGGGCACGCCACCCCCGCCCTCGCCAGGCCCGATCGACCCCCTCTACGAGGCCATCGCCGTACGCCTAGCCGGGCGGCGGCCACCCGCTGAAGGGCCTGAGGACCCGGACATTCTGAGTGGCCTGGCCGCTTCCCCGGGGGTGGTCACCGGGACCGCCAGAGTGGTGCGCAGCCTGGCCGAGGCGTCCAAGCTCAGCGAGGGCGACATCATGGTCTGCGAGATGACCCTGCCTCCGTGGGTGCCGTTGTTCGCCCTGGCCGCCGCAGTGGTGTCCGACACCGGCGGGGTCATGAGCCATTGCGCCATCGTGGCCCGAGAGTTCGGCCTGCCCGCCGTGGTCGGCACCCAGACCGGCACCCGTACCATCCGAGATGGTATGACGATCACGGTGGACGGCAACCGCGGCGTGGTCCTGCTGGGGTGAGGGCGGGTACGGGCACCCGGCCCGTAGTTGGGGGCGACATCGCTTGAGGACGGCTGGACCTGCCGGCCGCTACGCTCCGGGCCATGGACACGCAGGGCAAGGTCGCGGTGGTTACCGGGGGAGCGAGCGGGATCGGGCGGGGTATGGCCCGGGCCTTCGCCGGAGCGGGCATGTCGGTGATGCTGGCCGATCTCGACGAGCAGATGCTGGCGAGCACCGCGGCTGAGCTGTCGGCGGACGGTGCCCAGGTGTTCACCCGCAAGGTCGACGTGTCCAAGCTGGAGGAGATCGAGGCCTTGGCCCAGGCCACCATCGACCGGTTTGGTGCAGTGCACGTGCTGTGCAGTAACGCCGGCATCGGTATCCCCACCCCCACTCACAAGCTGAACCTCGATGACTGGCGTTGGATGATCGACGTTGATCTGTGGGGTCCGATCTACGGGGTGAAGGTGTTCCTGCCGTTGATGGAGGCCCAGGGCGAGGGTCACATCAACGCCACCTCATCGCTGGCGGGGCTGGTGGCGGGCGGGATGATGGGCGCCTACAACGTGGCCAAGCACGGGGTCACCGCCCTTATGACCACCTTGGAGCGCGACCTGCGGGGCCGCAAGAGCCCGGTGCGGGCGTCGCTGCTGTGCCCGGGGCCGATCAACACCAACATCAGCCGCCATTCCGTGGAGTATCGCCCACCCAAGCCTGACGCCCGCCCTCCCCGCCAGGCCGACGCTGAGGGGAGCGCTCCTGCCAGCCGGGCCGGGGCCAACATCCAGTCCATGCTGGAGCAGGGTATGGATCCCGACGAGGTCGGCCACCTGGTGCTCGACGCGGTGCAGCGCGACACGTTCTGGGTGCTCACCCACCCCCGCATGGCCAAGCTGCTCACCCGCCAGGTGGACGCCATGCTCGAAGACGGTTCCCTTACCAAGGCCTGAGCCGGAGCCGGGACAGCATCATGAGAATCACCCGTATCTACACCGGCGGCGACGGCCAATCACATTTCGAGGAACTGGAGCTTTCCACCATCGACGTGGGCCGTGGCGCTAACAGGGCCGAAACAGCTGTCGGTTAGCCCGAACCCTCAGCGGCGAACTCGATCACCGCGCGCCGAACCGCCTCGAGGGCCGCAGCATGGGTACTGTCACCAGGTACGGCCGCCGCTCCCGGGTGCACCGTGACCTCGGTGCCCTGGACGTACCAGACCTCCTCGACCACGAGGCCACTGCGCTCGAAGACGGTGCGATAGTCGGCCAGCTTCTTGGCCGCGTCTTCGTCGGGCGAGCGGATCTCGATGGCCAACACCGCGTGCAGCGAAGCCCGCTCGCCTCCCGTTGACGGACCGGGAAACACCACGACGTCGGGCACCACATACCAGCGTCGGGCTTTCCGGCCGAGCACCCCGAGGTTGGTCGGCGCCGTCACTTGGCCACCGCTGAATTTTGATCGCAAAATCGCGATGATCTCGGCTTGCAGGGCTGCGTGGGCCCGGGCTGCGGCGGGTGCCACGACGTAGCGATCCCCCAACTCGTAGTCGTAGAGGGCGCCACGTTGGACGAGGCGATCGAACGCCTTGTCATCATCGCTCCGGGTCACCGAACGCATCCCCGAAAAGGCTAGCAACACGGTCACATCAAGGTTGCCGAAAAGGCCGAGAGGACCCCCGCCACCGAAGCAGCGAGGGCCCTCTCCAAAATGATCGGCTACGCGTGGCCGTTTCTCAGCAGGGCGCCGGGGAGTTTGGTGCCGGGGGAGACCTGGTCCACGCCTTCCTGGCGGATGACGGTGCCGTTGACGACCACTGCGTTGATGCCCTTGGCGTCGGAGATGATGCGATCGGCGCCACCGGGCAGGTCGTACACCCGGCGCTTGCCGAGGTGGCCGACCTCAGCCGAGTCGAACACCACCACGTCGGCGGGCTTGCCCACCTCAAGGGTGCCGCGGTCGGTGATGCCGAACACCTGCGCTGGGCGCTGGGTGAGCATGTGCACGCCCTCTTCCAAGGTAAACGCTTCCCGTTCACGGATGAAGGTGGAGAGGAACTCCGTGGAGTACTTGGCGTCGCAAAGCTGGCTGGCGTGTGCCCCGGCGTCGGACAGGCCGATTACCGTGGTGGGGTCGGCCAGTAGGGCCTGGATGTCATCGCGGTTGTAGTTGACGACGTCTTGGGTGATGCGCATGTCCAGGTCGGCGTCCAGCGCCATGTCCATCATCACGTCGACGGGATCCTGGCCCATATGGTCGGCCAGCTCTTGTACGTTGCGTCCCTCGAAGGAGGTGTCGCTGGGGTAGTAGGACACGGTGGTGCGCTCCCAGCGGTCGTAGATGATGCCGCCTTGGCCGGCCTTCGCCTTGAAGCTGGCTCGCCAGTCGGGATCGGCGTAGAGCGCCTTGCGACCATCGAGATCGGCGGCTGAAACGGGCTTGAAGCAGCTCAGCGCCTCGTAGATGAAGGGCGCCTTCCAGTTCATCTCGAACTGCACCGGTTGTACCGCCACCTGCGGAAACACCCGAAGGCCGCGGGCCTGGATCTCTGCCGCCCGGGCCAGCTCGACCCGGTAGTCCTGCCGGGGCTGGCCGGAAAGCAACGCTGTCCAGCTCACTGCTTTGCCGGTGATCTCTGCGATGTGGGCGAACTCGTCGTGGGAAAGTCCCCGACCCACGGTGGCTTGCATGACCGCGTTTTCGACTTCGCCCAACGCCTCGGCGATGGCGTAGATCTCTTCCTTGCTGGCGATGCGGGAAGGGACCGGCTTGCCGTCGTAGCCGATGTGGGTGTTGGCCTTGGAGGTGGCGAAGCCGAGTGCCCCCGCCTCCAAGCCCTCACGCAAGATGGCCTTCTGGGCGGCGATCTCCTCTGGGGTGGCTTCGCGCTCGACGGCGTCTTCACCCATCACGTACATGCGCAGGGCGGTGTGACCCAGCAGCGCGGCCACGTTCACCGCGCATCCCCTGGCCTCGACCACGTCGAGATACTCGGGGAAGGTCTCGAAGGGCCACTCCATGCTGAGTCCGGCCTTGAGGGCGGCCACGCTCATGCCCTCGACGTTTTCCAGCGTGCGCATGATCAGGTCGCGATGCATGGGCCGGGTGGGGGCCACCGAGAACCCGCAGTTGCCCATGACCACCGTGGTCACCCCGTGCCAAGGCGAGCAGCTGACCAGCTGGTCCCAGATGATCTGGGCGTCGTAGTGGGTGTGGATGTCCACGAAGCCGGGGCTGACCACCCGGCCGGTGGCATTGATGGTGCGGGTCGCCTCTTCGGGGGCGTTGCCCAGTGCCACCACCTTGCCGCCCTTGATGCCGACATCGCCCACGAAGCGGGGTGCCTTGGTTCCGTCGACGATGGTGCCGCCGGTGATCTTGAGGTCATAGGCCATTGAAGTTTTTCCTTCGCTCAGGCAGCAGGGGTGGGGCTGGAAACGGCGGGTGAGGTGGGCAGGTCGTAGAGCTCGGCCAGGTTGTCGTGGAGGATGGCTTGCAGCTCGGTTTGGCTGAGGTGAGCAGTGTGCTCCCGCAACAGGTCCTGGCTCCAGGGCCAGGTGGAATCTAGATGGGGGAAATCGTTGGCCCAGGTCAACATCTTGTGCATGGGGCTGTCGTCGAGGCGGCACATCTTGAACGCCACCCAATCGTCTTGGAAGGTGAGGCGCACGTTGTCCAAGCAGAACTCCGAGGGCATTTTCGACAGCCGCTTGTAGCCCATGATCCCCCCTTCACGGTCCACCGCGTGGTCCATGCGATACATGAAATGGGGGATCCAGCCGGCATCGGCCTCGGAGCAGACCACCTTGAGTTCGGGCACCCGCTCGAACACCCCGCCCAACACGAACATGGCGATGACGTCTTGGTTGCCCCGGATGATGGACAGGAAACTTGCGATCTTGGGCCCGCGGTGGCGCTGGCCGCCCATGGTGAGGATGTGGAAGCTGATGGGCATGCGCAGCTCGACCGAAGCCCGGTAGAACGGATCCCAGTACTCGTCGTGGTAGTCGGGCGTGTTGCCGTTGTAGGCGTCGCCCGGGAAGCCCGGCATCATGATGCCCTTGAGGCCCATCTCCTTCATGCGGACCAGGTCGGCAATGCCCTCTTCAACGCTGAGCAGGGCGCTTTGGCCGAGGCCGAAGAGCCGGCTGGGGTCCGCCGCGCAGAACTCGGAAATCCAGCGGTTGTAGGCCATCATGCAGGCCTGCTTGTACTGGTTGTCCTTGTGGTTGCAGATCAGCATGCCGACCGACGGATACAGGATCTCCCCGATGAGCCCGTCTCGGGCCTGGTCCGCGGCGCGGGTGGCAGGGTCCCAGCCCGAAGGGTGGAGATCCTCGAAGCGCCGGCCCGTCGCGGTCCTGAGCTGGTCGCTCGGGATGCCGGCGGCGGAGAGCGGGCCCACCGGGATGGGCTTCATGCCGGGGATGATGAACAGGTCACCCTTGGTCTCGCTGTGTACGACGTGGGGCGCCTCGTCCCGGTAGGCCGGGTCGATGTAATCGATGTAGCAGTTGGGCGGCTCGGTGATGTGAGAATCGGCTGAGACAATTCGTTCGGCGACCGCGTTGACCGGTGCATCGAGTGTGGCAGGCATATCGTTCCCCCAACCAGCAGGTTCTCGGCCGTACCCCACGAAACGAGCCCGCGTTTTGACGCCACCTTACTCGTGCGGCAGCCGGTCGCGTCCCTTGGCGCCCCGCCCGGTGCCGGTCAGCCTTGTTTGAGGTCCACCACCATGAGGTGGAACCACTTGTCCACGATGCGCTGGCGACGGGGATCCCACAACGGCCACAGGTAGTCCAGCACCCCGAAGATCCCACAGGTCAGGCTGCTGACCGCAGAGGCGGCGAAGTACCGGGCCAAAGACATGCCAAGGCCTGGGGGCGAGCCGGTGGCTTCCGTGACGAGCCGGAGGCCGATCTTGGACTTGCCGATGGTCTGGCCAGTGTTGCCCTGGCGGATCAGCACGTTGTAGATGAAAAACCCGACCGCCCACAGCCCGCCCACGGCCACGACCAGAAGGCCGATGGCGGCGGGGCCACCGTTGTCGCTAGCCGAACTGGCGGTGAGGGTGACAACGAAGATGGCGTAGGCGATGGCGAGTGGCACCCCACCGATGGCCGCGTCGATCAAATAGGCCAGAAATCGTCGCCCCCAAGTGGCGCCCACCGTTCCCACTTGGGCCTGCGTACCAAAGGGTACGTACTGACCAGTCTGCTGTGGGCCCGGATAGGCCTGGTAGCCCTGGTTGGCGGGAGCGGCCGGATAGCCGGGCGGGGCTGAGTAGCCGGGGTTGGGTTGGTAAGTCGGGGCAGCGGGATAGCCGGGATCGACGCCGTAACCGGGGTTGGGTTGGTAGCTGGGGGCGGCCGGGTAGCCCGGGTCGGCTTGAACCGCCGGGTCGGCTTGATAGGTCGGGGCGGCGGGATAAACCGGGGCGGCCGGGTACACCGGCTCGGCCGCGGCGCGGGGGCGGGTGGAGGTGCTCCAGGCGTTGCCATCCCAGTAGCGCTCGAGTTCGCCGCTGTTGGGGTCGGGATACCAGCCGCTTTCGGCCATGTTGGCTCTCCTTGGTTGGGGCGTCGCCACCGTAGATGGTTCCGGGGACCCAGCTTTTGGACTTGGGCGGTTTTCTTGCACATACCGAACAGTACGTCGAGAAAGCGTCGACATGGAGTGGTGGCACGGTCGCCCAGTGTCGAGCTTTCGGGTCTTTGCCGGGGGTCGGCTGCAGAAATCAGCCCGGGTTAGCGGCATATTAATAACTTTCATATCTTTCTGTGTCCCAAAGTCGAGGCCGCGGGCGGCTCGGATGCTTTCATTTCCACACTTGTGGGTATGTTGGGGCGGGACGACGTGTCGGCCCCGGTCGAGGTGGGCCCCTCGGCGGCCTTACACGGCTGTGTAGCGTGCCGGACGTGCTGCAGGTTGTGTTGAATGCGCCGGAGATCGCGGCCAATACCGGCAACATCATCCGATTGTGCGCCAACACCGGCGCCGGGTTGCACCTGGTCGAGCCACTCGGGTTCGACCTGGCGGAGCGCAACCTGCGCCGGGCCGGCCTCGACTACCACGAGCTGGCCAAGGTCCGGGTCCATGCCGATCTGGGTACCTGCCTGGCTGCGCTGAGCAACACGATGGGGCGTTGCTTCGCCCTGTCGTCCCGCGGTGAGCGGCGCTACGACGAAGTCTGTTACCAGGCCGACGATGTGGTCGTGTTCGGGGCAGAGCGCGGCGGCCTGGCCGAGCATGTGCTGGCCGGCTTCGCGCCCGATCGCCGCCTGGCCATTCCCATGCGGCCCGCCAATCGCAGTCTCAACCTGGCCAATGCGGTGGCCGTTGTGCTCTACGAAGGTTGGCGTCAGCTCGGCTTCGCCGGCGCCGGCGCCCGTGATGGCGACGGTGTCGGGTCCCCGGCCAGGCCACCGAACTCGCTGGCGGAATCGTTGGCCTCGACCGCCTTCGACGGCGAGCCGGACGGGTGAGCGAGACTCGGCCAGGAACAGGGCCCGCGATCTTCGCTCGCGGGGCTCCGTTGCGGCGGACGCTATTGCGGCCGCGGACCACGCCTGCCCCGTTAACTGGCTGGTGTTGCCAAGGGGTGGGAATGACGGTCTGCTGTGCGAGAATGGCGGGAGCTGTCTCGCCAACCGGGGTGTTGTCCGGCCAGAAAAGGATTGTCCGATGACCGTTTCCGAACGACCTGCGGTAGCCGACTGGGCCAACGATTTCGACGTGCTCGACCCGTCCTTCACGGCCGATCCGTCGGCCGTGTACGCCGAGTTGCGTCAGACCAGCCCCCTGGCCCGCACCGAGCGATGGGGGGGCGCCTGGCTGCCCACCCGGTATGAGGACATCGTCACCATTGCGTACGACACGCAACGCTTTTCGTCTCGTGAGGTGGGGGTGTTGCCCTTCGAAGGTCTGGAACGCCAGCCCGCCTCGCCCCACTTCGGACCCGCCCGACCACACCTGGCATCGCCGGCTGATCCTGCCCTACTTCTCGCCCCGGGCCGTGGACCGCTACGAGGTTTTCACCCGTGAACTCTGCCAGCAGTTGATGGCCGCCATCACCGCCTCCGGCCGCTCCCACGCCGACGCCGCCGTCGAGTACGCCCAGCAGATCCCGCCCCGCATCATCGCTGAGGTCATCGGGGTGCCCTACGAGGACACTGAGATGTTCGTCGAATGGGTCAGGGCCGTGTTGGAGAACGGCCCCATCGACCCGGAGCGCCGCCTCTCAGCCCGCAAGGAGATGCTCACCTATTTCTACGGTCTGTTGGAGAGCCGCAAGCAACAGCGTCAGGACGACATCACCTCGTTTCTTTTGGACCAAGAGGTGGACGGCGCCCCGCTGCGCGACGGTCATGTGGTCGGCACCATCACCTTGTTGCTGGTGGCCGGGATCGACACCACCTGGTCCTCCATTGGATCCGCCCTGTTGCATCTGGCCACCCACCCTGAAGACCGGGCCCGCCTGGTGGCCCAGCCCGAGCTCATCGAGTCGGCGGTGGAGGAGTTCCTGCGGGCCTATGGACCAGTGACCATGGCTCGCATCGCCACGGTGGACACCGAGATCGGCGGGCGCACCATCCACGCCGGAGACCGGGTGTTGTTGCCCTTCCCCGCCGCCAACCGCGACCCGGCCCAGTTCGAACGGGCCGATGAGGTCATCATCGAGCGCGCCCACAACCGCCACGTGGCCTTCGGAGTGGGCGTGCACCGCTGTGCTGGCTCCAACCTGGCTCGCATGGAGATGAAGGTCGCCGTCGAGGAATGGCTAGCCGCCTTGCCCGACTTCGTCCTCGATCCCCAAGGCGAGGTGACCTTCGCCGGCGGCCAGGTCCGCGGCCCCCGCATGTTGCCCCTGCGTTACCCGGTCCAATGACGCCTGCCGGCGCCGCTTACCTTCATTTGGGAATCAAACGCTCGTGAATCCAGATTGGCTGATTGTAGATACCTCAGTCCAGACGTAGCCGCAGCACCAGTTGCAGCGATGCTTGGGTTGGATCGTCGTCGTCGACCACGCCGAGCAAGCGGAAGCCGTCGACCAGTGTTTCCAGCAGGGCAATGCCCTCGAGCTTGGCTACCCGGCCGGACACGGTCGGCAGCGTGGCCACGGCCAAGCGTTGCGCACCATCGAACAGCGCCAGAGCAGCGCCGGTGACGGGGCCGTCGTCGATGTTGTTGCCGGAGTCCTCGGCGGCGGCACTCACCACGATGCGCCCGTCGGGCAACCACAGGGCGTCGGTCACCGACAGCCCCACACCCTCGATGGTTCCCAGGTCATAACGGCGGACGTTGTCCACGGCCAGTGGCCACGCCACCACCGCGGGGTAGGTCCGATCGGGTGCGGGCATCGGCCGAGCGGCACCGCCTGCGTTGGCTGCCGCATCGAAGGCGGCCAGGAGGTCGGCCACGGCGACATCGGCACTGGCAGAGGCCGCCCCTCGACGCCGGTTGCCCCGGTTGAACAGCCGGATGTGCTGGCCCCGCCAACAGGCCCCCTCGACGTTGATTTCCTCCAGGCCGACCCCCAGGGCGTCGGCCAAGGCGGCATAGAGCCCGTCGAGTTCGGCCACCAACACGGCTGGATCGCCATCGCCCGGGCGAACCAGCGCCACCCGCGCGCGCAGCGGGCTGGAGCCGGAACCGAACACCAACACCGCCGGCTCACCGGCGACCTGCAGCTCGCAGGCGGCCTCGAGGTCGGCCTTGAGGTGCTTGGTGGCGTCGGCCTCACCGAAGTGGTCGAGGCCGTCGAGGGTCGGAAAGATCCGCAGCCGCTGGACCCCGCCCCGGTGGCACCAGGCCGCGTGGTTGGCGTCGTCTTGCACCACCAGCCAGCCCTCACCCAGACGAGCCAGGCCCGACGCCGCCCGGACCGGGGACCCATCGTCGAAGCGCAGTCGATGTACCCGTTCGATCTCCACCCGCAGGCGCAGGCGCTCCGACCCGCCGCCGCCGGGATCCCTGCTGATCATGACGGCGTCTCGGTTAGCCGGGGTTCCGTCGCCCGCCGTCGATGCAAACCCCGCCATTTCGTCACCGGAGAAACTCCTATGTACCAGGCCGCCCAACCACCCACCGTGCGACCACCCACCGGGCGAGGGCCGACCGGGTCCGGCAACCGGTCCAAAAAGCATGGTCGCCGACCCTAATCGGCGGGGCCGAGGGCCAGGCCGCCCGCCACGGCGAGGGATCGAATAGCGTGCCGGCATGGACAGCGCACCGGTGGCCGACGTGATCGTGGTGGGAGCAGGCAATGCGGCGTTGACTGCCGCCCTGCAAGCTCGGGAGCTCGGCGCCCGGGTGACCGTGCTCGAAGCAGCGCCCAAGGAACTCCGGGGTGGCAACAGCCGCTTTTCCGGCGGGATCTTCCGTTTCGCTCATGGTGGTCTGGACCATCTCCAGCCCCTGCTCAGCGAGGAGGGCGCCCGCTGGGTGGACCGGGTCACGGTGGCCCCCTATGAGCCGGCCCGCTTCTCTGGAGACATCGACCTGGTCTGCCAGGGCCGCTCCGACCCCGAGCTCATCAGCACCCTGATCGACACCTCCTACGAAACCATGGCCTGGATGCAGGGCTACGGGGTGCGTTGGGAGCTGGTCGTGGACAAGCTGTTCGACCCGGCCCAGTTGCCGGCCGGGGAGCGCTACGCGGTTCCCCCGGGCGGCGCCGTGCGGGCCACCAACGAGGGCATCGGGCTGATGTACGACCTGTTCAACGCGGCCGAGACGGCCGGTATCGAGCTGCGTTACGACTGCCCGGTGCAGGAGCTGCTCATGGAAGGGTCGCGCTGCGTGGGGGTGCGAGTCCGGGGTCGCGACGCTTTTGAGGATCTGCGGGCCGGTGCGGTGGTGTTGGCCTGTGGCGGTTTCGAGTCCAACCCCGAGCTGCGGCTGCGCTACCTGGGCGCCGGGTGGGACCTGGTCAAGGTGCGCGGTACCCGTTTCAACCAGGGGACAATGCTCATGCAGGCCCTGGCCGCGGGGGCGGCGCCGGCGGGGCACTGGGGCGGCGCCCACGCCTCACCCCTCGACGCCCACGCCCCCGACGTGGGCGAGCTGTCCCTGACCGACCGGATGAGCCGCTACTCCTACCCCTATTGCCTTCTGGTGGACCGCGACGGTCGCCGTTTTGTCGATGAGGGTGAGGACGAGGTGTGGCTGACATACGCCAAGACCGGTTGGGCCATCCGGGCCCAGAACGGCGCCCGAGGATGGCAGATCTTTGATCAAAAGACGATCCATCTGCTGGAGCCCCGCTACGCCACCGGCATCCCGGTGGAGGCGGACACGCTGGAAGATCTGGCCGCCAAGCTGGGCATCTCTGCCGACGGGTTGGCCACTACCGTGGCGGAGTTCAACGCCGCCTGTGACGACGGGTCCGGGTTCGACGCTTTCGCGAAGGACGGGGTGCGGGCCGACGCCCCCGGTCAGCCGGCCAAGTCGAACTGGGCCATCACCTTGGATAGCGCTCCCTTCGTGGCCTACGCCGTCACCTGCGGGATCACCTTCACCTACGGCGGTTTACGGATCGATCGCCACGCTCAGGTCATCGATAACGTGGGTGAGCCCATGGAGGGCTTGTTCGCTACCGGTGAGATCGCCGGAGGATTCTTCTTCCACAACTACGCGGCCGGGTCTGGCCTGATGCGGGGGGCCACCTTCGGACGCATCGCCGGGCGGGGTGCGGCCCAAACCGCCACCGCCCTGGTCGCCGCCCATGACTGACCTGCCGTGCGATCTACCGGTGGTGCTGATGCGCGGGGGCACCTCCAAAGGGGTGTTCATCCGCATGGCGGATCTGCCCGTTGACCCGGCCCGGCGCGATCGGCTGCTGCTGCGGCTGATGGGCAGCCCTGACCCCATGCAGCTCGACGGTCTGGGCGGCACCCACAGCTCCACCTCCAAGGTAATGGCGGTGGGTCCCTCGGCGGAGCCGGGCGCCGATGTGGATTACCTGTTCGCCCAGGTCGCCGTCGACCAGGCGGTGGTCGACTACACCGGCAACTGCGGCAACCTCACCGCCGCGGTGGCTCACTACGCGGTGGACGAGGGGCTGGTTGCGCCGTGCCCGCCCCAGACGGTGGTACGGCTGCGCAACCTCAACACCGCGGTGGTGGTGCGGGCCACGGTGGTGGTGCGCGACGGTCGAGCCGCCTGGGAGGGCGACACCGTTATCGACGGGGTGCCTGGTTCGGGCGCCGCGCTGGTCACGGATTATCTGGAGCCGGCCGGTTCGGTTACCGGCGCGCTGTTTCCCACCGGGGCCCGACGCGAGGGTCTCGACGGCCACGACGTGTCCATCGTTGATGTGGCTAGCCCCTACGTGTTCGCCGCGGCCAGCGCCTTCGGGCTGGCGGGCACCGAGAGCCCGGCCGAGCTCAACGCCCGCCCCGAACTTCTGGCCGCGCTCGAGGCGCTGCGGGTCGCCGCCGGGCGTCGCATCGGGGTGGACAGCCTGGCCATTCCCCGGCTGGTGTTGGTCAGCCCGGGTGAGGACCTGCGGGTCCTGGCCACCTCCATGGGCCGGGTCCACCACGCGGTGCCGATGACCGGGGCGCTGTGCATCGCCGCCGCCGCTCGCCTCCCGGGCACCCTGGTCCACGCGCTCGCCCGGCCCGCCACCGGGGCCGTCTCGCCCGCCGGTGAGGTGGTCCGGATCTGGCACCCCAAGGGATCGGTGCAGGCCACCGTGTGCATCGAGGGCGACCAGGTCCGCTCCGCTGGGGTGGTCCGCACCGCCCGTCGCCTGCTCACCGGAACGGCGCACCTGTGAGCCCCGGCCGGCGGCTGCGCCAACTCATCGCGGATCCCGCCATACTCGTCGCTCCCGGTGCCTATGACGCCATCACCGCCAGGGTTATGGCCGCCGCTGGGTTCGGGGCGATCTACATGACCGGTGCCGGCACCGTCAACGCCCATTTGGGTCTGCCCGACATCGCTTTGGGCACCCTCGACGAGTTCGTGCAAAACGCTGGCCGTATGGTCGACGTGGTTGATGTGCCGGTGTTCTGCGACGCCGATACCGGTTTCGGTAACGCCGTCAACGTGGTGCGCACCGTGCGGGCCTTCGAACGGGCCGGGGTGGCTGGGATTCATCTAGAGGACCAGGAAAGCCCCAAGCGGTGCGGCCACCTTGACGGCAAGCGGACCGTGCCGGTGGCGGAGATGGTTGGCAAGTTGCACGCCGCCCTCGACGCCCGCCGCGACGAAAGCTTTGTCATCATTGCCAGGGTCGACGCAGCCGCCACTGAAGGCCTGGCCGGTGCCATCGATCGGGCCGGCGCCTACGTCGAGGCCGGCGCCGATATGATCTTCGCCGAGGCGTTGCGCAGTGAAGGCGAGTTTCGCGCGTTCGCTCAGGCCCTGCCCGCCGTGGCACTGCTGGCTAACATGACCGAGTTCGGGAAGACTCCATACTTCAGCGCCGAGCAGTTCGAAGCATTCGGTTTCGCCACCGTAATTTTTCCCATGATGGCCTTTAGGCTGATGTTGCATGCCGTGCGCGAGGGCGCCGCCGAACTGGCCCGCACCGGTAGCCAGCAGGCCATACTGGAGCGTATGGCCACCCGGGCGGAGCTCTACGAGCTGATCGACTACCCGGCCTGGGACCGCTACGAGCAGCAGTACGTCACCGGCTTTGAGCCAGTCGCTGAGCCCGGTAACGCGGGGGAGCGCGCGCCGCGCGCCGGAACCGCGGCTGCAACTGCCAAGGGAGCACGATGAATGCACTGACCCAATCTGTTCGGCTCGACCTGCACGACGCCGATGGCCAGCCCACGGTGGCGGTGATCACGGTGGACAACCCGCCGGTCAACGCCCTCAGCTTTCATGTACGCCAAGGCATCCTCGATGGGGTGAGCGCGGCGGTGGCGGACCCCGCAGTGGCCGCCATCGTGTTGCTCTGCGCCGGGCGAACCTTTATCGCCGGCGCCGACATCACCGAGTTCGCCAAGCCGCCCCAGCCGCCGTCCCTGCAAGGGGCCCAGGCGGCCATGGAGAACTGCCCCAAACCGGTCATCGCCGCCATTCACGGCACCGCCCTGGGCGGCGGGTTGGAGGTGGCCATGTGCGCCCATTTCCGGGTGGCGGTGCCCACTGCCCGTTTCGGGCTGCCCGAGGTGAAGCTGGGCCTATTGCCCGGCGCGGGTGGCACCCAGCGCTTGCCCCGGGTCACCGGTATCGCCAAAGCACTGGAGATGATGACCTCGGGCGAGCCCATCGGCGCCGAGGAGGCGTTGGCCTGCGGGCTCATCGACCAGATCGTGACCGACCCTACCGGGCAGACGGGAAGGGACCACGCCACCCTCGAGGCCGCCACCCTCGAGGCCGGCGCCATCGCCTTCGCCCGTCAGGTGCTGGCCGAGGCCAGGCCGCTGCGGGCCATTCGGGACCGCAACGACAAGCTCGACCACGATCCGGGGATTTTCACCCAGTTCCGCCAGAAGATCGCCCATCGCAGCCGAGGGTTCCTGGCCCCTGAGTACAACATCCGTTGCATCGAGGCCGCCGCCACCTTGCCCTTCGATCAGGGAGTGGCCCGCGAGCGCGAGCTGTTCGGCGAGCTGATGGCCGGTTCTCAAGCCAAGGCTCAGCAGTACTACTTCTTCGCCGAGCGGGAAGCGGCCAAGGTCCCCGACGTGGCCAAGGACACCGCGCAACTGCCTATCGCCTCGGCCGGGGTGTTGGGGGCGGGGACCATGGGAGGGGGCATCGCCATGAACTTCGCCAACGTCGGCATTCCCGTCACCATCGTGGAACGAGACCGGGCTTCGCTGGAGCGGGGTCTGGGCGTTATTCGCAGCAACTACGAGCGCTCCGCGGCCAGGGGCTCGATCACCTCCGACGACGTCGGCACCCGGATGGCCCTTATCACCGGCTCGGTGGATCAAGGAGATTTCGCCGATCTCGACATCGTCATCGAGGCGGTGTTCGAAGATCTGGAGCTTAAACGCCAGGTTTTCACCGAGCTGGACCGGATCTGCAAGCCGGGGGCGTTGTTGGCCACCAACACCTCGGCGCTGGATGTCAACGCCATCGCCGCGGCCACGACCCGGCCCGAAGGCGTGGTCGGGATGCATTTCTTCTCCCCGGCCAACGTCATGAAGCTGCTCGAGGTGGTGCGGGGGGACAAAAGCTCCAAGGAGGTCATCGCCACCACCATGGCTCTGGCCAAGCGCATCAACAAGATTGCGGTGTTGGTCGGGGTGTGCCATGGCTTCGTCGGCAACCGGATGTTGGCCATGCGCCGCATCGAGGCGGACCGCATGCTGCTGGAGGGTGCCACCCCGTCCCAGATCGACCGGGTCATCTACGACTTCGGTTTCCCCATGGGCCCTTACGCCATGAGCGACCTGGCCGGGCTCGACATCGGCTGGAAGGCAGAAGGCTCCACTGGATCGACCGTGCGCGAGGTTTTGTGCGAATCGGGCCGGCGGGGCCAGAAGAATGGGCGGGGTTACTACACCTATGAACCCGCTACCCGGGCCGCCACCCCCGATCCCGAGGTCGAGGCCCTCATCGCTGCGTTGGGGGTTCGGCGGGGCATCACCCCCCGCCCGGTGAGCGACGAGGAGGTGTTGGAGCGCTGCCTGTTGCCCATGGTCAACGAGGGAGCCAAGATCCTCGATGAGGGCATTGCCATTCGGGCTAGTGATATCGATGTGGTGTGGATCAACGGCTACGGCTGGCCGCTCTACACCGGTGGGCCCATGTTCTGGTCCGACACCGTGGGATTGGACCAGGTGGCGGAAAAGATCAACGCCTATCACCAGCGTCTCGGGGGCGAGCACTGGAATATCTCTCCCCGCCTGGCCGGGCTGGCCGCAGCCGGGTCAACTTTCCGGGCCGGCTGAGCGGTTCGGGCCGGTCGGGGCAGGCGGGTCGGGGGTCGGGGAGGCCCGACAGCCGCGCCGGAGGAGGGTTACAGTGCCGGCCCATGGTCCATTTCGGCGTCTTTGATTGGGTTGATTTCTCCGACGAGGAGTCGCCCACGCGGCTATTCGAGGAACGGCTGGCCCTGGCCGCCTTGGCCGATGAGCTCGGTTTCTCCACGTACCACGTGGCCGAGCACCATTTCACGCCGCTGGGTGGGGCGCCCTCACCCAGCGTTTGGCTGGCCGCGGTGGCCAGGGAAACCACCCGCATCCGCCTCGGACCGTTGGTGTATCTGCTGCCCTTATATGACCCGCTCCGTTTGATTAGCGAGATCGCCATGTTGGACCAACTCTCCCACGGTCGTTTGGAGCTGGGGGTGGGCCGGGGGGTGAGCCCTTGGGAGCTGGGCTACTACGGCGTCGCCGCAGCCGATTCGCGAGAATTGTTCGAAGAAACGCTGGAAATCGTCGTCAAAGGACTTTCCAACGCCACCCTCAGCCACACCGGACGGCGGCTAGCCAGCATCGATGGCGCTCCCATGGAGTTGCCCACCGTGCAGCGGCCGTATCCGCCCATTTGGCACGCCACCAGTTCCCCCGAAGGCCTGAGCTGGGCCGCTCGCCACGGCCTCAACCTAATGGGATTGGGCCCGGCCTCGTTGTTCGGCCAAGCGGTGGCCCAGTACCGCATCGAGGTCGAAGCGCACCGCCACGACCCGGGTCGCTACAACGCCCACGTGGCCGACCCAACCATTGGCATGATGCGCCAGATCATCGTGGCGGACACCGACGAGGAGGCCGAGCGGCTGTTGGCGGACACCTTCGATCGCTGGCAGCACAGCTTCATCAAGCTGTGGGTGGCCAACAACAGCGAGCCGGTGGCGGTGGGCATCCCCACAATCGAAAAGTTCCGCGGCGCCGGCGCCCTGCTGGTCGGATCCCCCGAAACGGTGCGAGAGGGTCTGGCTGCCACCATTGCCGAGGGTGGGCTCAACTATGTGGCCCTGGCCTTCGCCTGGGGTTCCATCGCCCAGGCCGACTCGGCCCGTTCCATGCAACTGTTCGCCGAAGAAGTAGCGCCGACCTTGGCCGTTGGCGCAACAAATTAGTTGAGCGGGTTTGCGTGCTCCTTGTCACCTTTCCTCCTTCGACGGGGGACCGCGGGCCTCGAGATGGGCGGGGACGGGAGATCGATCGGTAGATCCGAGGAGGGTGGGCCTATCGGGGGATGAACGCGTCATGGTCCGTAGGCTCGGGTTCAGGATTGCGAAGCTCAAACGGTTTGAGAAGTCCCCGGTTCATCCCCGCGACCTCAAGCAACCGAGCTGGGCCGGTGTTGGGTAGGGCGACCACCAACGTGGTCCCCCTGTTGGGCGCGGTCTGCACCTGCAGGGATCCGCCGGCGATAGCGGCCCGCTCGGAGACCCCGGCTAATCCGTAGTGGCCACCGCGCAGAAGCTCCCCCGTGGAGCGCGGGCTGAAACCTCGACCGTCATCGGCCACGATCAGCTTCGCCCACCCGTTGCTGATCCGCAGCTCCACCCGGGCGTGAGCGGCGCCGGCATGGCGGACGACGTTGGACATCGCCTCCTGGGTCACGCGATACAAGGTGGTCTCGATGGCTCTGGGAACCTCCTCCCTTACGTCGCTCACGAAGTTGATGTCGACACCAGACCGCTGGGCCACTGTGCGCAGATGCTCTTCAATGGCCACCACCACGCCGCCCTCATCGAGGATGGGCGGGCGCAGGCCAGACATGAGCTGGCGGATGTCGGCCACCTCGTGGGCGATGGTGGCGGCCGTGCGTCGGATGATGGCATCGAGATCGGCGTTGTCCCCGTCATGCAACGAGAGCAGGCCGAGTTGCAGATCGAACCCAATCGCGGACAGGGCCTGCACGGGACCGTCGTGGAGCTCCGTGGCGACGCGAACTCGCTCGTACTCGGCCGCCTCAACTATCTGGCTGAGCAGGCGCTGTCGGTCATGTTGCGCGACCTTGATGGTGGCATGGGCCGCTTGCAGCGCCCGCAGGGCCAACACCAGTCGTACCATGACCAAGCCGAAGGCGACCGCTGAGGTGGCGGCGACGATGAGAATGTCCGGGGCGCTGCGCTCGTCGAACCAAAACAGCATGCACGCGGGAGCGAGAAGCGCGGCCGAACCCAACAATGCAACCCGTAAGGGCCCGAAGGTTACCGGGCCGCTCGCCTCACGTTGTTCGGCAGGTTCGCTGGCTGGGTGCAGCGCGGCGATGGCCCAACAGGCGTAGCCGACCAGCCAGATCGAGTCTACCCAAGACCCCGAGCTGTAGGTGCTGCCTACTGTCTGCACGGAATAGATGACATCGGCGGCCAAGGTGGCCAGCAGGGCGGCGGCGAACCACGCTTCGGCCCCTCGTCGGCCTGCGCTGAGCAACATGCGGGAGACCACCGCGAGTAGGAGCACATCGGCAATCGGGTAGGAGATCGAAACGGCACGTTCCAGAAAGGTCAGGCCGTCATCGAGGGCTGAGGAGCGGATAATGAACGTCCAACCGAGCGATGCGGCGCCACAGGCAATGATCGCCGCGTCGATCAGGGCGGCACCATCCCGACTGGGAGAGCCTCGTCGCAGCAGGATCGATAATCCGAGCAATTGCAGCGGATAGCCGCCGAGGTAGAGGACGTCGGCCGCGGAGGGGAAGGGAGCGGGCTGTCCGCGGAAAACCTCATAGAACGCCCACACCCCGTCCCCAGCTACCATGGCGAGGATGCCGAGGCCGATTAGCACCAAGGCGGCGCGGGCGTGCCTGGGCTGGGATGGCGCGGTGAGGATAACGGTCAGGGCGCAGACCACTCCATAACCGAAGAAAGCTATGCTGGACGGACCCACCCTGGGCACGAACTGGTAGCCCACCGCGCCGATGCCTCCGAGCCCGGCGGCGAGCGTGCAGGGCCGCGAGCAAAGCGGCTTGCTTCTCACGGCGCGATCGGGGAGGGCACTCGAACCTCGGCTCGACGGTTCTCCAGTTCGTGGAGCAGCTTGAGCAGCTGAGTTGGGCCCTCGCCCTTGACGATGTAGCAGACCGCTCCCGCTTTGGCGGCCACGGCCTTGAACGCCGCCTCGTCGTAGGCGGAGTGGATGATGACGTCAATGTGGGGATGGCTCTTGCGCAGCAGCCGGGCCGCTTCGGTACCGGTCATGTGGGGCATCTTGAGATCCATGACCACCACATCGGGATTCAGCTCGCGCGCCAGGGACAGGCCAACCTCCCCGTCGTAGGCCTCCCCCGCGATCTGGTGGCCGTAGCGTTCCAAGAAACGTCGCAGTGCGCGGCGCATGTTCTGATCGTCGTCGACCAGCAGGATCTTCATCGACTCACCTCCAGCTTCGACATCAGTGCCGGGAATGCATCAGCGGGTACCGCCGCGCTGAACAGGAAGCCCTGGGCCTTGAGACAGCCCAGCGTCTGGAGGGCATCAGCCTGACGGCGATGCTCCACTCCCTCCGCGACCACCTCGAAACCCATCGCTTCGCCCAGTCCAATCACGGCGCGGGCCAAGGGCCAGTTCTGTTGCTCGGCCTCGGCGGCCACCAGCAAGCGATCTAGCTTGACCACCTCAAACAAGCCCCGCGTGAGGTATTCGAATCCGGCATAACCGGTGCCGAAGTCATCGACAGCCAGCCGGGCACCCATTTCCCGCAGCCCTTCCAATCGGCTCAGCACCGCCTCATCGCTGCTCAGCAACGACGTCTCGGTGACCTCAAGGACGAGGCTGGCCGCGTCGAGGTGGTAGGACTCGAGCAACAGCGCCAGCTCCTCCACAAATCCGGGCTTTTCCAGTTGTTTGGTCGAGAGGTTGATGTTCATGAAGAACCGTGTCGGGTCCACCAGCCCCTCTTGTTGCCAGCCGTGCAAGGTGGCCAAGGCCTTACGAAGCACAAGAGCGCCCAGACCGAGGATGGCTCCGGTAGATTCCGCGATCCCGATGTAGTGTTCCGGTGCGAGTTGGCCGCGCTGCGGGTGCTGCCACCGCACGAGTGCCTCCGCCCCGACGACCTCGTAGGTGTCCAGGCGAACGATGGGCTGAAAATGAACCACAAACTCGTCTCGCTCGATGGCTCCATACAGCTCGGTCACCAGCGTGCGCAGTTTCATGGAGATGGCCGCCATCTGCTCGGTGTGCACAACCCAACGACCCCGCCCAGCAGACTTGGCGGCGTACATGGCCACATCTGCGTCTCGCAAGGCCGTCTCGGTGCTGTGGCCTTCAACCACCTTGGCAATGCCAGCACTGCCATCTAACACAAACGTTGAATCCTCCAACGCGTAAGGTTCTCGCAGGGTGCTGAGCAACTGGTCCGCTACCTCGGTAGGGGCCCCCCTTTCTGCGGGCCGACTACAGAGCACGGCGAACTCATCGCCGCCGAGTCGGGCGACCATGTCCCCCGACGGAAGGGCTCGCTGCAGTCGGGCCGTCGCCATCTGCAACACCGCGTCGCCGACGGCGTGACCGGCCCCGTCGTTCACGGATTTGAAGTTGTCGAGGTCGATGAGGACAATCCAACGGATCCATCCTTCGGCGCCGGGGGCAGCCAGCGCATCGAACAGGGCTCGACGATTGGGCAAGCCGGTCAGCGCGTCGTGCTGGGCCAGATGGGCCAGGCGAGACTGTTGTTGTTTGAGGGTTTCCGCGGTGGCGTGCAGCTCAGCCGTGCGAGCCAGTACCCGATCCTCCAACAGCTGGGTCCAAGCGGAGGCCTCCGCCAGCACCGGAAGCTGGTTGACGCCCATCAGCACGACTAACAGCCCCAACAACCACAGCTGAACCTCAATGACGTTGCCCCCCATGGCCAACGATGACAACGTGACCAGCGTGGCACCGACAGAGCAGGCGTGGGGTATGACTCCGACAACCACCGAGAACCTCCCGGCTTCGTTCCCATCGGCGGCGGAGGCGCCCTGGCGGTCCTGACGGGCGGCGACACCCATCAGCAGCGAGCCCAGGATCCAACCCGCGTCGGACCATCCGCCGCTCACGGAGCTGTCGGTCCTGGTCAGCTGCGCAAAGGCAACGTCGCTCACGGCGAAGGCGAGGAGGCCAACGCCGAGCAGCCGCAGAGATGTCCCCCGGCTTCCGCTGCGCACTATCAGCAGCAAGGTCGCCGCGACGAACACCGCGTCGGCCACCGGATAGGCCGCCGCCACCGACCAGGCCACCGTCCCGGCCGAGCGGTCGGTGATGACCTGGCCCAGGGTCAGCGGCCAAAGCACCAGCAACACTGCGCCAGTTATCAGCCCCGCTTCGATACCCACCCGGGTACGGCCCCACCGCGTCGCCGGAAGATGCAGCATTGCCACCAGGCCCACGACGATGACCGGTAGGGCAGCCAGATACCCGAAGTCGGCGAAGGAGGGGAACGGCGCGGCGCGCCCAGCGACCTGCTCATACCAGGTCAAGATGGCCTGGCCGGATGCCCAGCACCACAGGCCGGAGCCGACCAATAGCCAGGGAGCCCGCCGGTTCGAGCGCAGGCACCACCAACCGCTGATAGCAGGGGCGATCACCATCATGATGTTGGCGGCGGCCGCCACGAAAGCTTCCCCGAACGGACGCAACCCCACCAACACCACGATGAGGACTACGGCCGCGCCCAGGACAACCAGATCGCTGGATTGGGAACTGCTCTGGTTTGGGCCCAGCGGTCGGGGATACGCCATGTATCTTCGTTATCGCCAGGTCCAGAGCCGGAGTTCGACCCACAAGCTGGGGAAAAGGCCCGGCTTCACGCTACCGAGCGACGCCGGGACCGCTGCAGCGAGCCAGATGTCCAAGGAGGCGAAATCTGGGCCTCTTCCTCAAGCAGTGAAGTCGGCGACTCGCTGAGCAGACGTGCGACTCCGCCTCGATCCAAGGCCGGCGCTCAGTAGTGCGATCGGCGCTCGGGGGAACAGGATGATGGCCCGGGCAAGGGCGTGGTCGGGTGAATCCGGTGCGATGCGCACTACGTTGCCGACATGGCCAAGGAAACCGACAAGCCGCCGCGCCGTTATCCTCATCCCCGCTCGATCCTTTCGTACAGCCGTATCGCCCACGAGTTGTGCGAGGACGGCACCGTCAAGGGGTCGATGCCGGTACTGGCCGATCATCTCGACGCCGGTGGCCTCATGCGGATGGGCGCCTTGACGCCGCTGGTGGATCTGTGCGCCGGTGTGCTCGGCTCCCGGGCCGCCTACCCGGACTGGACGGCCACCCTCGATTTCAAGCTTCATCTGGTGCATCCGCCGTCGGAGGGGCGCGTCCACGGCACTGCCAGACCCTTGCGGGTGGGGACCAACACGGTCCTGTCGGAGAACACTCTCCTCGACGACGAGGGGCGCGTCGCCGCCGTTGCCCATGTCACCTTCAGCCGGTTACCCCGCCGGGGTGACGGCCCGGTGAGTCCTCCGCCGAAAGCGAGATCGGTCGACTACACCCATCCCGATGAGGAGCCTCGGTTGGTGCTCGACGAGTACTACGGGCTGCGCATCGATCCGGTTGAGGTCAGCTTCGAGCTCGACCATCACGAGCGCATCTACAACAGCTTCGGATCCATCCAGGGCGGGGCCATGGGGGCGTTGTTGGAACGCGGTGCGTCGCTGTGTGGGCAGCGGCAGCTCGGTGTTGGGACCCGAACGGTCGATCTGCACTTTTCCTATCTTGCTCCCGCTACCGACGGCCCCTTTCGGGTGGTGGCCTCGCCGATGCGGCTCGAGCCCGACGCGGTGCTGAGCATGGTGGAGCTGCTCGATCTGGGTCGCGACGCTCGTCAATGCGCGGTGGGAACGGCTCGAGCGGTCAGCATCAGCCAGTGACGGGGCCGGGCCGGGCCGCTTGTTTCTGTTCCTCGAAACGCCGTCGGGCCTCGTCTCGTTGTTCGGTGCTGAGGGCGGTCGGATTGTTGAAATCTCGCTTCCAGCCATGGTCCCCGGGCGGGCCCCAGCGCAGCGGGCTCTGCCACGTGGTGCGGGGACCGGGGGCGGTTTCCAGCAACCGCAAGGCGGACTCGAGGGCGGTGCGCTGGGAGACCTCGTCAAAGGGCAGACCGGCGGAGTTTCCCAAAGGGACGTCAGAAAACACGAACCGGGGGACTCCCACCGTTTCCACAATGTCTTTGGCCGCCCCCAGGATCACGGTGGGGATCCCGACCGCTTCCAGATGGCGGGCAACCAGACTCACGGTCTGGTGACACACCGGTCAAACCGGCACCAACAACGCCACATCGGCCCCATCGGCTTGCAGCATCGCCGCCAGCTGGGGGGCGTGTTCCTCGGTGGTGCTGCGCTGCCGGCGAACGGTGGGAGCACCATAAAACCGTGCCGTCACACCGCCGATGCGGCCGGCCCGGGCCGCCTCCTGCAAGCGACGCAGGGGAAACCAGGTGCCGGGATCCGCGGCGGTGCTATGAACTCGGTCGTAGCCGATGTGGGAGATACGCACGTCGGCCGGCTCATCACAGGACTGGGCGTAGACCTCGAAGAACTTGGCCGCCCCGTTGTAGGCCGCGCCGGGCCCCTGGTCGCCGGCTCCCGGCTGAAAAGGGGCGGCGGTGGTGACGAGGGCGACCTTGCTGGCCGCTAACGGCTTGGTCAACTCGGTGAAGGCCACCTCGTCGAACTGGGGCCAGCGGTAGGGCTGGTAACCGAGTAGCTGATACCAGCGCCGGGTCCGATCGATGTAGCGAATGGGCTGTTCGGCCAACGCCTCGGGCAAGTCGTCATGGCGGTCCATGCTGCCAATCTACGGCGTGATCACGCCGTCAGGGTTTCTCGCCAGAGTTCCGAGTCGGGGGTCGCCGCCAGGGCGGTAGGTTTCCGCCATGGATGAACTCGTGCAGTACGAACGTGAAGGTGCCGTTGTCACCTTGCGTCTCAACCGAGCCGACAAGCTCAACGCGTTCAGCGACGAGATGGTCATCGCCCTCGGCGCCCAGCTACGGCGATTCGACGCCGATTCGGCCGCTCATGTGGCGGTGCTGTGCGGCAACGGACGGGCCTTTTCCACCGGGGCCGATGTGCAGCAGCGCCAACTGCGCTCCCGTGAAGAGTTCGAAGCGTTGGGAGGGCCGCAGGGCCACGGAGCCAAGGCCGGTGAGCTGTTCTTGGACTCGGTGAACTGGAAACCAGTCATCACCGCCGTCCACGGCTACGTGATGGGTCTGGCCACCGGCATCATGTTGGACAGTGATCTGGTGGTGGCCGAAGCCGGCACCAAGTTGCAGATCACCGAGGTGTCCAGGGGCCTGGGCGGGTCGCGTTACTGGGCGGTCATGCAGTTTCGGGGGGCGGCCGCCTTCGGCACCGAGATGGCCCTCACCGGTCGGTGGTTCAGCGCCGAGGAGGCTTTTGAACATGGCCTGATCAACCGCCTGGCTCCCGCCGGTGAGGCGGTGGCCGTCGCCCACCAGATGGCCCAAGAGGTTGACCGCAACCCGCCGCTTTCAGTGCGAGCCACTGTGCGCAGCCGACGCGGCTACCTGGCCAAGCTGGCTCGGGAGATGGAGATGCAGACCGCCCCGCTCAAACTGTACCTAACCGAAGATTTCCAAGAAGCGGCACGTTCATTTGCCGAAAAGCGCGAACCCGGACCATTCCACGGCCGCTGATCCTTCGCTGGGGTGGACCGGGCGGACCCGCTCCAGACCCGACTAGACGGTGACCAGGATGCGGCTGCTGGCGAACTCGCCCAAGCCAACCGAACGGCCATCGATCTCCACGGTGAGGGTGCCGTCGGGGGACTGGGCGGTGACGGTGCCCCGTCGGCCGGGCACGATCCAGGAGCGTTCCAGGAAGTCGAGCAGGCCGGGGGTGAACTCGAGCTCCTCGGGGATGCGGGAGACCACGAAGCTGCCGCCGACGGCCACCGCGGCCAGGGCGGTGGCGCCGGGGGAGCGGTAGTCCGAACCGGGGATGGGATTGCCGTGGGGGCAGGTGGTCGGCTCGCCCAACAGCTGCATCATGGCCGCTTCGACCGACTCGGAGATGACGCTGCTCCAGCGCTCTGCCTCGGTGTGGGCTTCGGCCCAGGACACATGCAACACGTCGGTGAGGAAGCGTTCTGCCAGTCGATGGCGGCGCACGACCTGCTCGGCCAGGCGCATGCCGGCGTGGGACAGCGCGATGCGGCTGCGATCGACCTCAACCAGCCCAGCCGTTTCCAAGCGGCGGATCATCTCCGACACCGCGGGGCGAGAAACTTCGAGACGCTCGGCGATTCGGGCCTGGATGACGTCGATCTCGTCTTCGTCGAGCTCGAAGATGGCCTGGCAGTAATGGGCGAAGGCTGGGTTGTTGGCCGACTCCACACCGCGATGCTACCGCTCGGCGGGGCTGGCGCGGTCGGGTTCCTGGCCGATTGTTTCCGCCACCGCCCGCAGTGGGTCAGCGGCGCCGTAGCCTTGATGGCCGCATGCCTCCGCGAAAGCCACGATGAACGGACTGTCCACGACCGTGCCGGTTCGACCCGATCTCTATCGCTGGCAGCTCGACGCCCTCATCAGCTGGTTGGCCTGCGGCCGGCGGGGCGTGATCGAGGCCGTGACCGGGTCGGGCAAGACCGATGTGGCCATCGCGGCCGCCTCCGACGCGCTGCGGCGGGGATGTTTCGTGCTGGTGCTGGTTCCCTCTCGAGTGCTGATGGAACAATGGTATGGGCGTTTGACCGTGGCCCTGCCCGACGTCCGCATCGGCCGTTTGGGCGATAGCGGCAAGGACCAACCGGCGGACTGTGACCTGTTGGTGGCCACCCGTCATTCTGCTGCCTCCCACAAGCCCATCCCCCCCGGGCCGGCCGGCGGGCTGCTCATCGTGGACGAATGCCATGGCCTGGGCGGGGTGGTGCTGCGGCGGGCCTTGCTGACCCAGTACCAGGAGCGGTTGGGTCTGACCGCCACGCTGGAGCGCTCCGACGACGCGGTGACGGATCTGCTGCTGCCCTTTTTTGGGGGAATCTGCTACCGCTACGGTTTCGAGGCCGCCATCGCCGACGGGGTCTGCGCCCGACCCCGGGTGGCCTTCGTGGGGGTGGCCCTCTCCGTTGAGGAACGGGCCGAGTACATCGCCACCGAGCAGCAACTGGTGGGCGCTCGCCATCACCTGCGCTCGGTTCGAGGGGTGCCTCTCGAACCCTTCGGGGCTTTCCTGGCCGCCGTGGGTCACCTGGCCGAACACGACACGGGCGCGGATGGTCGGGCCGCCCGGGACTACCTCGACGCCTTCGCCAAACGCCGCCTCATCGTGGCCCAGAGCAGCGGCAAGTACGAGCTGCTGGGCCGCTTTGCCCCCGCCATCAAAGCGGCCGATGGGGCGTTGCTGTTCACCGAGACGGTGCGGGCCGCCAACCACGCCATCAATCGACTCGATCCGCTGGTGGCCATCGAGCTGATCACCGGGAGCACAGCCCGACGCTTCCGCCGCGACATCCTGGAGGATCTGCGTACCCGCCGTCTCGACGCGGTGGCCGCCCCCCGGGTCCTCGACGAGGGCATTGATGTACCCGACGCCAACCTGGGCATCGTCATGAGCGCCAGTCGGACCCGCCGCCAGATGGTGCAGCGCATGGGCCGTATCCTGCGCCGCAAGCGTCCAGGGGTGGGCGCCCGCTTTGTGATCATGTTCGCCAAGGACACGCTGGAAGATCCCAATGCCCGCTTCGAGCGGGACGGCTTTCTGGATGAGATCGAGCGCATTTCCGAGGCGGCCAGTACCTTCGACGGTGCCCACTTCGAGGAGCTGGACGCCTTCTTGGCCGAGCCGGGCCCCGCGGTGGTGGCGGAGCCGGAACGCCTCGAGGACTTCCACAGGGCCGTGACGATCGGCTTGGCGGGGGTGGCTGGTCTGGCTGGGTTGCTGGGTGGGCCAGGGGCGGCGATGCGCGCCTTGTCCGCTCTGGTCGAGGGCCCTGAACTCGACGATCACGTCCTCGGTTTGGCCCACGAGCTGGGCGCCGAGACCCTGTACGCCTACGCCAGCTTCGCCTACCCGCCCGAGGCTGGTGGCGCCCCTCCGTGGCAGCGCTCGGTGTGGCGTCAGCTGGAAGGTTCCCTGACCAAGGTCGAGCCCGACGACGCCCCCTACCTGGAGCTGGAGCTGATCGACCTACCCGAGATCACCCGCCCCAAGGTCGAGCCCAAGCGGCTGTCCACCGGCCAGGCCCCGTTGGAGATCGCCAAGCAGGGCACCACGTGGCACATGCGCTGCACCGGCTGCGGGGAGTGCTCGGCCCCGGTGCGCTTCCGCTGGCAGGTAATGGACGAGACTGTCGCTTGTCGCTGCGCGTAAGGCCTCGATTTCGACCCCTTCCGGTTCCTGTGGCCGTTCCCGGCCGCTCGCTGTGCTGTAGGCGTCGCTATCGGCGAGATGCGCAGACACGTTGCGAGACTTGGGCGGTTTTCCGCGCGGCGTACGCGCTATGAGCTGCTCGAAGCGCCCGTTGTGGCTCGTAAATACCACTATCCGTTGAACTTCTTTAGCCATACCATCTGGTACCTGCAAGAAAACCGCCCAAGTCTCTTTTGGTCCCGTTTCTTCGGGGGGTTGGTGGCCCCAACGGCTGGTTCGGGGCGCTCGCTCGAGTGACCGGTAGGGTGCGGCGCAGGACGCGGGGGTCGTGATGTTCGAAGGTTTCGTTGAGACCGAGGTGGCCGGTATCCATTTGCGCCACGGCGGCGAGGGTTCGCCAGTGCTGCTATTGCACGGCTATCCCCAGACCCACGTGATCTGGTCCCAGGTCGCTCCCGGTCTGCGTGATGGGGGCCACGCCGTGGTTTGTCCGGACCTGCGCGGCTATGGCCGTAGCCACAAGCCACCAGCTGGGGATGGTTTCGTCAACTACTCCAAGCGGGCCATGGCGGCCGAGCTGGTCGAGGTGATGGCCGCTTTGGGTCACGAACGTTTCGCCGTGGTCGGCCACGATCGGGGTGGGCGGGTGGCCTACCGCATGGCGCTAGATCATCCGGGGGTGGTGACCCGCTTGGCCACGATGGATATCACTCCCACCGTGGAGCAATGGGACACGTTACGGGGCACGGCCAGCCTTGGTGCCTTTCATTGGATGCTGCTGGCCCAGCCCCACCCGTTCCCGGAGCGTCTCATTGGGGCGGATCCTGAGTACTTCCTGCGTACGTTGTGCGGAAAATGGGCGGCAGGGACCCTCGAGCCCAACCCTGCCTTGCAACCCAACATGGCCCACTATGTTGCCGCCTTCGTGGGCGACACCATCCGGGCCACCTGTGACGATTACCGGGCCGGCGCGACCATTGATGTCGAGTTGGACCGAGCCGACCGCGACGTCGGCCGCCGGATCGCCTGCCCGATGTTGGCTCTGTGGGGTGACCCATCCGGTCAGCGTCCGTCCCTGCTCGATGTGTGGCGCCGCTGGGCCGACGACGTGCGCGGTCACTCGCTACCCTGCGGCCACTTCCTGGCCGAAGAAGCCCCCGAAGCAACCCTCGCCGCGCTGTTGGATTTCCTTTAGCTCCTCTACCGCTTGGCTGACAGAGCACGCCGCTGGCGACCACGAGGCGCAGGCGGCCAGGTTTCCTGGGAGCGAACCCGCAGGGAGAGCTGAAAGACTGCCGGCGACAATGTCCCCGCCGGAGACGCTCCGGTGGTGGCAGCGGTGAAAGCAGCCGGCGCGGTGGTGTTCGGCAAGACCAACCTGCCCCGCTGGTCTGGTGACGCCCAGGCTTTCAACACCATCTTCGGCACCACCAACAACCC